>JAPKCG010000002.1 GCA_028823055.1 Sphingomonas bacterium | reverse complement strand
TCCGTCCAATCTCCGCCAAGCATGCTCAAGCTTCACGATTTTTGCAACAGAGCCCGCCCCGCTGCTCGCCGCGATCGACGGGCTCAACGGTCGGTTCGGCCGCAACACAGTGCGCGTCGCGGCCGAAGGGCAGGGCGATCGATCCTATGATACGAAACGGGAGCGCAAGAGCCCGTCGTGGACAACGCGGATCGCTGAGATTCCGATCGCGCGTTAGTGGTCGTGGATCTCATAGACGTTGGCGACTATGCTCGAGCAGGCCGTCCGCGCAGCGGATCTCGGTTTGCTCGAGCACAAGCCGGCGGCGGGCTCTACGCGCGTGCGGACCCGTCAGGGTTACGGCCCGTCATCAAATACCATTGCTCAATGGGAAGGGGCGCGCCGATCAGCCGCTCGATCGCCTCGCATGTGAGCGCGGCGGCGTCTGGTTCGTCGTTCTTGTCGAGGATCGCCAGCGCGCGCTCTAGGAGCTTCTTCGCGTCGGCCAATTCCTCGGTAAGCACTCGTTCGCCAAAATGCTCCATATCGCACCTCCGGATAGTTGGGTCCGGTGCCACATTCATAGACACCGATCTCTATGCTGCAGCGCCGGTTCATCGGCGCGGCAATGAGGCCGTGCCCCAAAGCTCTCCGTCCGCCTCGCTGCTCTCAATGATCTCGTAGGCGACGCCGTTCCGCTTGGGCGACGTCGCCCGGCGGCGAAGGGTGGCGCGAACGTGGCGCTGGGCGTCCTCGATCGCGACGAAAGAAACTATCTTCTCCTGCCCTCGCGCTCCGATGCGGCCCCAAGCGGTGCGAACGACAATGGCGCCGAATAGGTCGGGGGCCGCCTCGATCGCGTAGCGTCGATGGATATTCCGCGCCGGCTCGCGGGCGATCAATTCGACGTGGCAGGGGCAGGGATCGGGTTCTAGCGCCATGGTTGGACGCCATAAGCAAAGACGCCGCGCCGCTCGCGCTGGGCGGCCTGCTGATCCGCCAGATATCGGCCGTGGGAGAACGTCGACCAATTCACCGCCCATCCTGTGCGCGCCATGGCTGCGGCAAGATCGGTGCCCTGCCAATTCCAGCATTGCGCCACGATCCGATCGTGGTTGCGCTTGCCGGTGTCGCGGCATGTGACGCGGCGATCGGCGACAAGCTGCACGAGCTGGGCGCGCGCGGCCGGGCCGAACTGCGTTTCGAGCTCGGGCGCGTCAATTCCCCAAACGCGGACCCGGAGCTTGCCAAAGCGGAAGGTGTCCCCGTCATGGATCGACGTGGGAACGCCCGTGGTCGCGGCGATCGGGAGCGGGGTGCTTGGTGGTTGGTAACGTCGGGCGGCGGCCGTGGTGGCGAGGCCGGCGACGGCAAGGGCGGCGATCGTCGCCCCTGCCATCGTGCGGATCATATGCGCGCGCTGCGCCGATGGGCCGGCTGATCGTTGCCGATCGCCGGCCCTGAACGCCGCTGCTGCTGGTTTTCCTCGTCCACGCTTAGGCGTGGGCCCGTCAAAGCCTGAGCCCGTGGATTTTCCACGGCGGCTTTGACCTGGCGCTCAAGCCCCTCGCGACCTAGCGAGCTATTCATCGCTAGATCGTTGAAGTCGGTGAACCGCTTGGGATCGGCCGCCTGTTCGCCGGGGGCGAAGGTCGGGAACATCGGTTTGCCCCCTACAGCGTTGGCCGCCTCGGTCGCCTTCTCCCGGCCCGGGTTGTACCCGTGCCGCTCAAGCACGCGCTGATCGTCCTCTCCGACGATGAAGATGGGCTTGTCGGGGAAGCGTTCGTGAAGGGCCTTCGCGACGGCGGGGAGATTGCCGGAATCGAACGCGGAAACGGTCGGATGCCCCACGACACTGCCGATCGTCGTCATGGTCGCGTAGCCCTCGCCGATCATAAGGCGCGGAGCGGCGGCAAGGGCGGCTAGGGCCTCCTCGGGCGTCCTGCCCCCGTTGACGACGTGGAAACAGCCCTCCTTGTGGCTGTCCTTGGCAAACCGCTTGGTCCCGTCTTCCTGAATGTATTGCGTCGTCCAGTGCGTGCCCTGCGTGTCGATCGCCGGAAGGTGGATCGTGCCATCGCGCCCGTCCATCATCGCGCCGATCGTCGGCTCGATCCCCTTCCTGACCATGTAGGGGGTCGGGCTCTCGATCTGCGTTAGGGCTGCGGCCCGGCGCTGCACGCGCTGGGCGGTTTCCTCGTAGGTCGCGGCCTGTTCGCGCTCGCGCGCGTCCCGCTTTGTCGCGGCCTCGGCGTTAAGCCGGGCTTTTTCCTCCTCCGAAAGCGTGTTCCCGGTGCTTTTCCATTTCATGTCCAAGCCGGTGCGGAAATTTTCGATGTGCCCGGCGGGGTGGCCGTCCAGATAGGCCCGATAGGAGCCCGTCGTTTCCTTCCCCTTGTCGCCCTCGGCCGGCACGCGCTGACGTGTGCCGTCCATGATTGGGTGGCCGTGAGGGACGGTCAGCCCCATGGCTTTCATCGCCTCGGCAAATTCCTGCTGGGGGCTGACGGCCGCCTCCTGACGGTTCGGCCGGTTCTCCGGATTCCAGCGCGCCAGCTTCGCCGGGTCGCTGCCCTCGGGCGCATACCAAGATTTAGCGGCTGCATCCCATTTCGCGCCGGCGGCCTTGGCGACGTTCCGTTCACCGAAGGGAACCGCCAGATATTTACGCTCCGGGGGCTGCTTGGGGGTGCTGGTCATCTGTTCGCCTTCCTGTTCGGCGCTGGCGGGCGCTGCGGCCCGATCTGCGGCCTCTGGCTCTGCTGGTGCCTGTTGCTGGTCCCGGCCTTCCACGGCCGGCGCTGGGGCTTCCTTGGCCCATTTCGCAAAGGGGGTAAGATCAGTGCCGGCGGGGACGAACCACGTTCGCCCTTCCTTGTCCCATTTGGCCCCAAGCCCCTTC
Source organism: Sphingomonas bacterium (assembly GCA_028823055.1). Lineage (GTDB taxonomy): Bacteria > Pseudomonadota > Alphaproteobacteria > Sphingomonadales > Sphingomonadaceae > Sphingomonas. Next base: position 39,752 of record JAPKCG010000002.1, on the reverse strand, counting down.
GCCTCGTTCTTCTCGCGAAAGGCGACGTTGATGGGGGTGTCCTGCTCGGCGATCTCCCCGGCGACGCCCTGCGCCGGCACGGCAAGGGGCGGTGCCTGTATCAACTGCTCGCCGGCACGGGCGAAGGCGTCCGCCAGCCCCTTCCGTTCAAGGTAGGCGTTCGTCATGGTCATGTCGTCGGGAGCAATCCCGAAGACAGGGGACAGGCGCTCGATCGCGGTTTCCCACATCGCGCTATAATCGCGGCTGTCATCGCCTACCACGTCGCCGATCCGGGTAAGGCCGGCGCTGGTAAGCGCCGCCTCCAAATCCGCGTGCGGCGCGCCCACGGTCGGGTCGTAGCTGTGATTGAAGCTATGGTAGTGGCTGAAATCGCTGTCGGTCGTGTGCAGCACGACGCCGACGGGCTGGGCCATGGTCGCGCGCCGATCGGCCTCCTCGGCATCGGCCGGCGTCAACGGCGCTGCGTCGGGCTGCTCGGCCGCAACGGCTTGGCTGTCGCGCTCCTGAATCTGCTTTTGCTCGAACGCCAGAATGAACGTGTTGATCTTTTCCGCGTCGGAACAGGCGCGAACGATCTCCATGGGATCGTCTTCAAGAGCTTTGATCCACGACGCGACATAGGCGACGTGCTGCTCCGGATCGTGGCCGATCTGTAGCTCGTCGCCTAAAATCATGCTCGCGATCTCGGCGCGAAGCTCCTCCTTCGCGTATCCCTCCGATCCGAACGGATGGGCTAGATCGCGATCAAGCCGGTTCGGGGCTCCGGTCCAGTGGCCTACCTCGTGAAGCGCCGTGCCATAAAATCGGTCGGCGCTCGGGAACTGTGATCGCTCGGGAAGGGTGATGCTGTCGGTGGCCGGGCTGTAGAAAGCGCGGTTGCCGGCAAGCTCCGTGATCTTCGCGCCCGATGCCTGCAATATGGCCTCGGCGCGCTCGATCGGATTCCACTCGGGCGGCACTGGCGGCGTGCGCGGCGGCAAGCCCTCGATCTGCTCGGCGTTGAAAACGACGGCATAGAATGGCCGGGGCCGCTCAAGCTCGACGCGCACCTTCATGGTGTTGCCCTCGGCATCCTTTATCGGCTTGCCCTGAGCGTCCTTTAAGGTCTGCTCGTCGTCAAATTTCCAGTATTGAACTAGCGAGCCCTTCTCGCCCTTTCGCACCTGTGCGCCTGCTGCGGCGGCCTGCTTATAGGTCATCCATCGGTTGTCCTCATGCCCCTCGGACATGAGGTTGACGACGTTGACGCCGCGATATCGCTTCCCGGTCGTGGGGTTGATGGGGATGATCGACCCGCCCTCGGCTCCGGCTGCGGCGGGGTTCCATGGCCGTTGCCAAGGTGCGGTGCCGGCCTTTAGCTGGTCGATGATCTTCTCGGCGACGCGCTCGTGAAAAGGCTTCTTTTCCTCGGCCATGGTAGCCTCCGATGTTAAGCGTTGCGGGCTGCGGCAAACAGGCTGAGCTTGGCGCGATCGGCGGGCTCGATCTCCACGCCATCCTCCGCGTCGCGGGCATCGGCCTCGCTCAAGGCGTCCTCCACGAACGCGCCGGCCCGTTCCGCTTCGTCGGGATCGAACTCCACTACCGCGCCGGGAATCTCGGCGTCGATCAGCTTGCGGCGGATCAGGTCATCACCGTAGGCGCGAATTGCTTCCTCGGTGGGGCTGCTGGTGTCGGTCATGCGGTCTTCTCCTTGGTGCTATAATCGGGCTTCCCGTTCACGTCGAAATAGGTCTGTTTGCAGTCAGGATATCCGCTGCAACTCCACCAAAAGCTATTCTTCTTCTTGGCCGATGGACGGCGGACTAAACCCATGCCGCACGACATGCACTTGTGCATGACGGATACTGACGGCGGTTCTTTCTTAATCAGCACGGGCTTTCCGGCCTTGTCCTCGGCCGTGTATTTGCAGCCCTCGGAATAGCCGGTGCAGGCCCAAAAGTGGCCTTTCTTCCCCTTCACGCGGCGAAGCGGCCTGTCGCACGTCGGACAGGGCGGCGCGTCGGTCTTGATGGTCAGCCCGTGCTCTTTCACGCCCGCGACCTCGCGCGCGACATAATCGGCAAGGGTCTGAACGAACGATCGGGCGTCCTTCGATCCGTCTGCAATCGCACGCTGCTGCTCGTGCCAGATTGCGGTCATGTCGGGGAACTTGGCCTGATCGGGCAAGGCGTCGTAGAACTCGCGCGCCTGCGGGCTGCTGACGATGTTCTTGCCCTTTTCGATCAGGAATCCGCGATCGAACAACGTGGCGATAATGCCGTCCCGCGTCGCCGGGGTGCCGATCCCGCCATGCTCACCGGCCTTGTCCTTGTCCTTCTCGATCAGGAGCTTTCGCAACCGATCGTCGCGGACGTATTTGGCGACACGGGTAAGGTCCGTTAGCAACGTCGCCATGGTGTAGAGCGGCTTGGGCTTCGTCTCCTGCTGGTCGGCGCTGGCGCTGGCGCATGTGCCGGTCTGGCCGGCACTGAGCGCGTGAAGGTCCAGCGCCAGCACCTCCTCATCATCGGCTAGGTCTTCGTTGCCGGCGTCGTTCTTGTAGAGCGTCGTCCAACCCGGTCGGGTGGTGATGTTGCTGCGCGTCGTGAAGCGCCGGCCCTCTACCTCCAAAACGATATCGGTCTGATCGTATTGGTGGGTCGGCCAGAACTGAGCGACGTAGGCGCGAGCGATCAACAGGTAGATTTTCTGCTCGCCGTCGCTGAGCTTCGACAGGTCGGCCGTGGCCTCGGTCGGGATGATCGCGTGGTGGGCTGAAACCTTGGCGGTATTGAACGCCCGGCTCTTTATGGCCGGGTCCGCACGTTTGACGGGCGCGGCCAATACGGGGGCCGTCTCGCCGATCGCCGCCAGCACGCCGGCTGCGTCCGCGTGCTGCTCATCGCTGAGATATTCGCTGTCGCTGCGATTGTAGGTAATCAGCCGGTGCTTTTCGCGAAGGGTCTGCGTGATCTCCTTCACCTGATCCGGCTTGAAACCGAATTTGCGAGACGCATCGGTTTGCAGCTTCAACAGATTGTAGGGGAGCGGTGGCGACGCCTCTTTGGCGTTCGTCACGGCGCTGATGATCCTCGCCGGCTTGCCGGATACGGCTGCGGCGATGGCGCGCGCGTGCGCTTGATCCGACAGACGGCCTTTGTCATCGACGGGATCGCCATCAACAATCTGATAGCGGGCCGGGAAAGCGTGCTGGCCGATCTGAAATTGGCCGGTGACGGTGTAGTAAAAGCCCTTGGTGTGCGCCTCGAACTCGCGGTCGCGACGAACGACAAGGCCAAGGATGGGGGTTTGCACGCGCCCAACGCTTAGCACGCCCTGATAGCCCTTCGCCTGCGCTGCGAGCGTATAGGCGCGGGTCATGTTGACGCCATAGAGAAGGTCGCCGACGCCTCGGGCCTCGGCCGCTGCGGACATGCCCGCGAACTCGCGGTTATCGCGCATCGTGGCAAGCGCGCGCTGCACCAGTTTCAGATTGTAGTCGTTGATAAGGACGCGCTGCACCGGGAGACGGGAGCCGGCCCATTCTATCACCTCGTCAACGAGTAGCTGGCCCTCGTCATCGGGATCGCCCGCGTGGATGATGCTCTTTGCCGGCTTCAACAGGTCGCGGATGATGCGAAGCTGCTTCATTTTGTCGGGAGACGGTTTCTTGCTCCATGGGATGAAGCTGATCGGTAGCTCGGCCATGGTCCACGGCGTTTCCGGGGCCTCAAGCTCAAGCATGTGCCCGAAAACCCAAGTGACGTAATGGCGGCCGCAATCAATGTAGCCGTCCTGACGGCTCCCTCCCCCCAAGCCCTCGGCGATGGCTTTTGCGAGGTCCGGTTTCTCGGCGATGACGACGATCTCTCCGCTCATCGGCCCGCCCCTACCATGTCACGATCGGACGAATGACGGTGCTGATCTGCTCGCGCGGGATCGGCCCGAAATATCGGCTGTCGAATGAAACCTTGCTCTCTCCGATCACGATCACGTCGCCGGCTGCGACCTTGCCGCTTCCGACGAAATGCGGGAGCGGACGCCCTGCGCCATCGTGCAGCCGGGGGATGCTGTTGGGGACCGGCACGCCGTTGATGACGACGCCATTGGCACCGATCTGCACCCGGTCATTTTTAGCCGCTAAAATCCGCTTCATCATCGGATAGCTGCCTCCGGGGCAGTCGCCGGGCTCGATGTAGCGACGCTTCAAGGCGAGAGCGAAAAGCTCACGCTTGGGCGGGCAGAACATGACGTAAGCGCCCTTTTGCACCGGCTCGCTCGTGGTCCGGTAGAAGCCTAGCGGTATGCTGCGGGTCATATTCACGCGCACGCCCGCTGCTGCTGCGGCGACGCCCGCGATCGACAGGGCAAACACGCTAAGCGCGGTATTGCGACCGATCACTTTTAGGCTGGGGCGCTTCATAGCTTCACCCGGATCGGGGCGCGTTCGCCCTCGTCCCCATCGTCATTATCGCGGCGGCTCGCGGTCGTAGGCTTCGCCTTGCGAATTATGTCGCTCTTATCGGGGGCCGTAACCTGCGCGCGCACAAGGAACGTCGGGTCTTTGAAATACAGCGGTTGCTTGCCGTAAATCATGGGATAGCCGGCCATGTAGAGAAGCATATCGCCGGCCTCCTCGATATCACCGTTGGCGTTCTTCTTCGGCCCCGGCATCCGTAAGCATTCGTCGGGGGTCAAAAGCGGGCGCTGGGTTTCCTGCACGGTTCGGGATTCCGAACCTGAAAACCATCCCCCGCCCCTATTCTTGCTGGTTGTGATTTGCTCTTTGAGGATGGTCGTCTGCCCCGTCATCTTTGACAGGTGCTCGGCCGTCTCAAGCCGGTTCGGCGGATAGGCGTTCTGAACATGGCAGTTGGACGTGACTAGCTCGTCATGGCCGTAGCCTGTTTCCCGGCTGCGAAGCTGGTTGATGTCCTGACAAATGAGATAGAATTTGAGGCCGTAGCCGGCGGCGAACGCCAAGCTCTCCTGAATGATTTCGAGCTTCCCCAAGCTGGGGAACTCATCGATCATAAACAGCATCCGGTGCTTGTAATTGGCCTTTACGCGGCCGTTCTCGAACTCCTGCTTGGGTGCGAGGATGCGGACCATCATATTCAACATGATGCGGACAAGCGGCCGGAGCCGGTTCTTATCGGTTGGCTGAGTGATGATGTAGAGGCTAACCGGCGTGTCGTGGTTCATCAGGTCGCGGATCGAAAAATCCGACGTTGACGTGTTCGCCGCAACGACGGGATCGCGGTAAAGCTCGATATAGCTCTTGGCGGTCGAAAGGACGGACCCGGCCTCCTCGTCGGGGCGGTCCATCATGTCGCGAGCGGCGCGGCCGACAACAGTATGGTTCTTTCCGCCGGGCAGATGCCCGTAGGTCATCATTTCTTCCCATAGCCCCTTAACCGGGCGCGCTGGGTCCGTCAGAAGCCCGTCAACCTCGCTCATGGTGGCGGGTGGGCCGCCATTCTTGGCCTTGTAGATCGCGTGCAGAATGACGCCCACGAACAACGCCTGCGAGGTCTTCTGCCAGTGGCTTTCCAGCCCCTTGCCATCGGGATCGACTATCAGCGTGGCAAGGTTCTGAACGTCGGCAACTTCGTTGTCCGTCCCGACGCGGATTTCGTCCAGCGGGTTCCAGCGGACGCTTCCTCGCGATGATGCCGGCTCGAACCGCATGACGGTCTGGCCGGCGTGCTGCTTCCGCCACCCTGCGGTCAGCGCCCATAGCTCGCCCTTCAAGTCGGCAACGACGGTGCTGTGGTTCCATGAAAGCAGGGTCGGGATGACTAGGCCCACACCCTTGCCCGATCGGGTCGGCGCGTAGGTCAGAACGTGCTCGGGGCCGGAGTGCCGGAGATAGGAAACCTTGCCGTTCTTCTCCTCATAAGCGCCGACATAAACGCCGTCGTTGTCGATCAGGCTGGCGGCCTGAATATCCTTCATGTCGGCCCATCGTGCCGATCCGTGAAGGAACTCGTTGCCCTTGCCCCGCTTGGACATTGCCACCTTCGCCACCATGGCGACTACGAGGCCGGCGACTGCGACGACCATCCCTATGCCGATCGCTTTGCCGAAGGGCTGCTTTAGGGTCGGGACGCTCTGCCAATTCAGGAACCATTGGACGATCCGCCACGGGGCATAGATGTGATTCCAGTTCGGCCCCAATGTCGGCTGATAGGCCATGCTGCGGGCGAATAGCTGCGTAGCAACGGCAAGCCCGCCGATGACGAACCCCAGCACGATGAAGGCGACAAGTCCCCTCCCCTGCGATTGCCCGGTCTTACGCCCGCGTGTCCTGACTTGCGGGCCGACTGCGTTGTTCCGTTTGGTACTCATCGGCTGCGTCCTCGTCCCTTCACGGTCCCATCGGCCCCGATCTCGATGCGGTCGCCTATTGCCAATCTGGCGGCTCTGGCCGCGCTGGTGGCATCGATCGGCAGCACCATGATTTCGTCGCCGCGCTTGAGGAGCGCCAAACTCTGGCCCTCCACTACTCTCGTCCCTACATAAGATAGCGGAACGTCGTCGGTCTCGAAAGGCCGGTGTTTCGGTATATCCATCCCTGCTTGCCGTTTGGCCTCGCGCTCGGCGATGTATTTCTCGGCTGCGGTGATCCGCTCGGGGGTCATTCCTGCCCCAGAAACATCCCATCGCAAGAGACGATCTCGCCGGGCTTCTGCGCCGTCCACGTTTGTACGAACATCACGCGGCAATAGCAGCGAAGGTCGCTCGGCGTAGCGAACCACACCGAGTTCGGACAGATTCCGCACGCGATCTCGGGCCTCGGGCGGCGGGCTTCGTCCAACGCGACCAATGTTCGGCTTGCCACTTGCAAGCCCTCGGGTTCCTCGGGTGCTCCGTGGTCGAGCTGGCCCGCTTCTTCCGTCAAATCCGGCTCCGCTGGTAGCGCCTCGGGCGATACCTGGCTGTCCTGTGCCATCTGCGGTTCCTCGCCCGCTGGCGGGGCCTGTGGGCGCTCTGGCGGGGCCGGCGGGGGCTCCGGCGGGCCGCTCCCGTCCACGAGGCGCATCGCCTCCTCTATCTCCTCGTCCAAGGTCTTGTCCGCCATGGCTGGCCTCCTGCTGGGTTAGGGTGGTGACAAGCGCCTGACGACGGCGCTCAAGCTCGGGATCATCGAAACGGATCGGGAGCGCGGCGCGGGCTGCTGCCTGCGCGACGCGCTCCTTGAACTCTGCGCTGCCGGCGATCGACAATTCCTCGCCGTATCGCTCGCGCGCGATGCGAAGCGCGGCGGTGATGCCCTCGATCTCGGCCCCTCGGGAAACATGCAAGCTCGCGCCGTCGTCCCTGACAGCCGCGCCGGCTGTGCGGTAGATGATCGTCCCCCGCTTGGTGACATGATCGGCGCGCTCGTTGGCGCTGAGCCCGTGGCTCGCGCCCGGCGTCGCCTGCACCGCATTTGCGGGCCTGTGATTTCGCCCCTCGCGTGCGCGAAGGGCCGCCAGTGCCTCGGCGTTTCCGGCCTTGGCCTCGGCCTGCAACCATTCGTGCCAGCCCTTGCGATCGTTGCGCGCATTGATCCGTTCGCGCTCGCGCTGATAGGCCGTCGCGATCTTGTCGATCGCCTGCTTGGTCGCGCGGGACGTGAGATTGTAGGAAAGCCGGCGGGTCAGCCCGCTTCCCCCTGCCAGCTTGATTGCGCCTCTGCGGAATCGCCCGGCGCGCTTTACCGCCTCGATCGCGGCGGCCTTCTTGGCTGATGCCGCTGCCAACTCGGCCGATCGCGCGGTGCGCCGGTTGCTCTGCTGGTATTGGTAGCGCGCGAATAGCTCGGCGGTATTCACGCGCGACGCCATCGGGCGCGGCTCATAGGCCCGTGTGGCGGGTGCCGGGGCCTGAGCGCCATCGGCGGGCACGAACGGCCCTAGCCGATCCTCAAGCGCCTTTTTGGACAAGTCGCGGGCGATCGAACTGGCTTTGATCGCCGTCCCGTTCTGCGCGATGACGACAAGCCCGTTGCCGCGAGCCTGCATCGCGAGCCCGTTGGCCGCCATGGTGGCGTGCAAAGCCTGCCAGCTATCGGCCGCCTTGATCTCGTCGCCGCAAGTGCGGCGAACCCAACCGATCATGCTCTCCAAGCCGGCGATCTGCTCCATATCGGCGGCGCGGCCTTCGCCTCCCCTCTTTCGGGAGGCGTGATTGTCACGCTCAAGGCCGAACTCGGCTTCCAGCTTGTCGCAAAGCTCGGCAAGCGTCCGGTAGTCCCGCAACGGCGAATGGACGGTGCGCCGAGTCGGGTGAACCTTGTTGATCGCGATATGAAGGTGGACGTTATCCGTGTCGTGATGCGTCGCACTGACGCGCTGGTGCTCGACATACCCAAGCCCGGCGCAAATTCGCTCCTCGATCTCGCGAATGACTTCCGGGGTCGGCCGCTCGCCGGGTCGGAACGACACGATCAGATGATAGGTCTTGTCCGCCTCTGACCGCTTGTTCTGTGCCTGCACGGCCATGCACGCGATAGCTGCCGCGTGCGGATCGTCGGTCTGGCAGTTAGTGACGGTGATATCGCCAACCCGCTCGTCGCGGCCCTGCGCGCTTGTGATGTATCGGACCAAACCGCCAAAGTCGCTTTTGCGCGTAACGCGCATAGAGACGTGCTTGGCGATCATGCGGCGGCCCGGAAAATTTTAGCCGCTAAAATCACGGGCGGGCGATCAGGACCGATTTCGCAACCTCGCGAAGCTCCTCCTGCCCGGCTTCGATCTTCTTCAACAGGCCGCGCACGATGCGCCGCATTTCCTCGGGCTTGAACTCGTCCAGCTTCGCGTCATCAGTCAGCCATAGCTTCAACAGGCCGCCCATACGGCCAAGGTCGCCATTGACCGCGACGAGGCGCTGAACCTCGTCAAAATCGACGACGTTGCGGGGCTTGTAGCCAAGCCCGACAAGGCGAAGGTAGCCGGCGATCGACAACCCGGTCTGCTGCGCCAGTTCCTCGATCTGCTGCCCCTCCTCGGCCGTCACCGGGACGCGAAGGTGACGGCCGCGACGCCGGCTCCCGCCTTCGGGAGCCCCTTCGATTTCGGCCGCTTCGTCCATGGCGTTCTCCCTCAAGGCGGTAGCCGATTGACCTCGTAGAGCAGGATCACCGTTGAGCAGCCCCGCTGCGAATAAGGTGGTGTAATGATGGCTGGCCCGCTTGCGGGTTAGCTAACATTACCTATCCTGCCCCGTCTTCGACGTTTATACGCCAGATATGAACCGTGTAAGGCTCGTTTACAACGCCTTTATCGGTTGTTTAGCGGGCGGGAGAGGGCTATTCTCCGCCCATTATCTCCTTTCTAAACGGTTCCGCTCTGCTGTTATCGTGTTTCTAAACGGTTCCTACACTGACTGACAAAGGCACGCGCTGAATGACGGACACAACCCCAAAGCCTTTCGTGGAGCGCCTTCGGGAGCGTGCATCCCAATCGAAGGTTGGGGCTGGTGGACGCAACCGGGCCGCCTTCCTCGCGGTCAAGCCGGACGTGGAAGCCGCGTTGGCCGATGGGTGGCCGGTCAGTCAGATATGGGATGCGCTGGTCGCTGAGAAGCGGATCGATTTCAGCTATGTGTGGTTCGCGAAGTTCGTCCGCGACCTGATCCGCAAACCCGGCGCTGCGATCCCGGCCCCATCGTCGGCCGCCTCGATCGCGCCCCCTCCCGCTCCGATCGCTGCCCCTGTCGAGGTTCCGATCGCCGCCACCAATCCCGACGCGACGCCGGCTGAGCCTCCCGCTGAGCCCCGGCCTCGTCCAGCCCGGTTCCATCATCCCGACTCCCCCAAGAAGGAAGATTACCTATGAGCAACGTCCATATCGTCCTCCAAGGTAAGGGCGGGGTCGGCAAGTCGCTCGCCGCCTCGATGCTGGCACAGTTCCTGACCTCGCGCGGGGAAACCCCGCTCTGCATCGATACTGATCCTACCAACGCAACCTTTGCCGGCTTCAAGGCGCTGAACGTCCGCAAGCTCGCCCTGCTGGAAGATGGCGATATCAACCCGCGAAACTTTGACGCGATGATGGAGCTAATCGCTGGCTCCAAGGAAGCGGTCGTGGTCGATAGCGGCGCGAGCACCTACAATCCCCTGTCGGCCTATATGTTCGACAACGGCGTTCCCGAAGTGATCGCGGACCTCGGCCATAAGCTCGTGCTCCATACGATCGTCGTCGGGGGACAGGCGCTCGTGGATACGCTCGCCGGCTTCGCCTCTGTGGCGGAAGCCTTCCCGGCCCCGGCGGCGATCGTGGTGTGGCTTAACCCCTATCACGGGCCGATCGAACATGAGGGCAAGTCGTTCGAGCAGCTAAAGGCATATAAGGATTTGAAGGATCGCGTGGCGGCGATCGTCACGCTCCCCGATCTCAAGCGGGAGACGTTCGGCGCTGACGTTCAAGAGATGCTCGCGGAACGCAAAACGCTCGATGAAGCGATGGCGAACGCGGCGCTCCCCCTGATGCAACGCCATCGCCTCGGCCGGGTGCGCGATGCCGTGTTTGGCGAGCTTGCCAAGGCGGCGATCATCTGATGGCCGATCATGCAAAAATTCGGGCGCTGATCGCTGAGATTGCGGCGACACATGGTGTCGCCCTTTCTCCGGATGATCCGCTGTTGATCCTCCAAACCATCAATACGATGCTGCTGGCCGAAAGCGCGGACGCGCAACAGGCGCAGTTGGAAGCGTTCAAGAGCGAACTAGAGGAAATGTCGAACCGCTGGGCCGTCGCGATAAACGACAAGGCGGAATCGATCCTGAACGCCGCGCTCGTCGCGGCCGAAGCCGCCATGAAACAACGGATGGCGGATGGCGCAAAAACGCTCGTGGCGGAAGTCGCGGCCGAAGTCAGTAAGGGGCTTGGCAAGCCGCTGGAAGACGGCGTGCGGATCGCCAACCGGAACCTCATTGCCTCGTGCCTGACGATCGGCGCGGCTATCATCGCCCTGCTGGCGGTCCTGATTCACTAGGGCCGCCAATCCCTCTAAGCGCCGCTCGATCCGCGACTTTGGGACAAGCCACGGGACAGGCTGAGCCCGCTCGATGGCGCGGCCTCCTGCACCAGCCCTTGCCGGTCCTCGCGCTTCTTCTCCTGCTGTTGCCGGGTGTGTATCTCGTGAAGCCGGCGGGCCTCCTGTAGCTCGGCGAAGTCGTCTGCGAGCTTGGGTTGCCGGTATTCCAGCTTCTCGGCCGCCAGCGCCTCGATCTTCGACCCGTGAACGGTGATCCCGTCCCTGATCTCGCGAACCGTCTCAAGCCGGGCCTGCAAAAGCTGAACGGTCGCCTGCGCCTGCGCTATCTGAGCCTGCCACCTTGCGCGCGTCGTGGCGCTCGCCAGCATCCCCGGCGGGTGCCCCTGAACCTGTGTCAGTCGAGCGCTCTGCGCCTCGATCATATTCTCAAGCCGGTCCTCGATCTGGCTGGCCTGATCCTGCTTCTCCTCGACCATCTGGACCATCGCGGCGGCGTATTCCTCCTCGGTGGCCGATGGCGCGGCGATCTCTCCGGCCTCCTGAGCCTCTATCCCTCGCGCGAGCCCTAGCAGCCCGTCCGCGTCCGCGATCGGATCGCCGGTCCCGTTGGACAGGGTTTGCTTGTTGCTGCCGGTTAGCGCTGCCATCGAAACCTCCTCGGATTTTAGCGGCTAAAATCGATGCCACGACTATATCCGATGCACGCCAAGAAAAAAGGCCCCGCTCTCGCGGGGCCTCCTGTCGTCGGCTGGGCCGTGCCGATAATCAGCCCTCTATGACGGAGATAAGCCGCACATCGGCAAGCTCGGCCTCGAACTCGCTGCCGTCGTCGTCATATTTCATCCACGACGCGCCTTCGCGTGACGGGCGACGATTGAGCATCAAGCGGCCGGGGCGTCCGTCATGCTCCACGGTGACGATTGCCTTTTTCAGCTTGTCGGGATCGGCCTCTTTCTCCTCTTTCTCCTTCGGCGCTGCCGGCTCGGCGGGGGGCGTGTCATCGTCGCCGCCTTCGCCCTCCCCTTCCCCGCTGCCGGAATTGAGAAATTCCTTTAGCAGTCGGACGGTGCCTCGCGTGATCTCCTGCTCATCATCGGCAAGCCAATCCGTCACGCCTTCGGGGTGCTTCTTGTAGAGCCCCACAAGCTCGTTAATCAGCGTCACGTCGCGGCACCGCTCGGACTGGAAAATCTCCGCGATCGGATCGGGCAAATCGAGCAACGTGGCGTGCTGGGTAACATAGGCCGGGGACTTGCCGATTGCCTTGGCAATGTCGCCCTTCTTGACCTTCTTCGCCAGTTCGCGGCCGATATATTCGGCGATCTCTCGGGCCGTCAGCGCGTCGCGCTGTAGGTTCTCGATAACCTGATCGGACTCGGTGTAATCGCCGTCCACGAACGCCGGGATCGTCGTCTTGCCGGCGATGCCCGATGCGCGGTAGCGGCGCGCGCCGTGGTTGATGATGAAATATCCCTCACGCTCCGGATTGGGCCGGATCGATATCGGGGTCTTCACGCCACGGATGGCAATCGTCGCCGCCAGTTCCTCAAGCGATGCCTGATCGAAATAGATACGTGGCTGGTGCGGGTCTTCCTCGATCAACTCCATGGCGATCTCGGACGCTTTGCCGTCGCTGGCCTGCGCGGCGCTGGCGGGCGTGGGATCGGCTAGGAGGCCCGAAAGGTCGCCCATGGCCCCAATCCCCAAGCCGGAGCCCTGTGCGGCGTCCTCGGGCTTCCTGCGGGCCTTGGCGGTCTTCACGGCCGGCTTCTTCTCCTCGGTGTGGTCGGCCATCACGCGATCTCCATCTTGTCATGTATGTGCTGGGTCATGGCTCGGACTTCCTTGGTCGCCGCTCGGGCGGAAGTCTTGCGGATTTCCCAAACGGGGCAATGCGACGCGAGGGCGTCGGCGATGCTGCTGCGGTAGCCGATCGGCGTCGGCATAATCAGGGCAGGGTAGGCGGCCAGTAGCTCGGCAAGGTGGCGCGTGTGACGCGGGTTGCGTCCGTCAACCTTGCTCGGGATCATGCCAAGGAATTGCAGCTTGGCGTTCGCCTTTTTGATCGCCGCGATCGTGGAGTTCATTTTCTTGATGCCCTGCAACGCATAAGCCTCAAGCTCGATCGGGGACGCTACATAATCCGCCGCCAGCAATGCCGATGCCATGGCGTTGCCAAGAGACGGCGCGGTATCGATCAGGCAAACGTCAAACCCCTGCGCCGCGATCGTGGCGATGCTGGCGCGAAAGGCGGTCGCCGCATCCTCCAAGGCCAGCTTCTCAAGATCGGCAAGGCGGCCGTCTGCGGCGATGACGGCGATGTTATCGATGGGTGCCAGGTCAAACTCTGCCACGTCGGTAAACAAGCTGCTGGCGGCGATCTCGCTTTTGTGGACGCCAAGCGTGAAGCTCGCGTTGCCCTGTGTGTCCAAATCGATCACGGCAACCTTTAGGCCGCGCTCGGCGAAGTCGAAGGCCAGATGGACAAGCGTAGAAGTCTTGCCAACGCCGCCCTTCTGATTGGCTATTACTAGCGTTTTCATGATGCGGATTCCGATTTCAGCGGGGCGCGCTCGTGCCATTCTCGGACAACGGACGCCTGATGTTTGGGGAGAACGGCCGTAACGCGCTCGAACCCGGCGGGAACGGCGCTGTGAGCCTCCCAAATCCGGTTCACGGCGATGCAAACCGCATTACGCGACACGCCATTGGCGCGGGCACAATCCGACTGACTCTCCCCATCGACTAGGACGGCGCGGGCCATGGCGATCGGCCGCTCGCTGATGTTGATGCCGTCGATCGCACGCGCGAACTCGGCGGCGGTCAGGCGCTTATTTGCGGGCATTGCGACCTCCACGGTTCAAGTCCCGGTCGCGCAACGCCTTCGGGCGGTAGAACGCCACGAAATAGTAGAGCGCGGTATATCCGGCGAAATAGGCGAGGAAATTCCAGCCTGCATGTACGCCGGGGGTGTTCCAAAACCACATCATGCGAAGGAACTGCCAGAACACGACAAGCGGGATGATGAACCGCATGAAGGTCCAGCAAAAGGCGGTGATGCCCCAAACCACGGCGATGATCTTATCCAAGGCGGACGCCTCGGCGATCGTCACTGGAAGGATGGGGGGCGGCTCCACAATTCGGGCGATCCTGCGGCGGATCGGGAAGGGGATAACATTGGTCATCGGAAAATTCTCCGGTTCGGACCTTGGCGAATTGCCCGGCCACAACTGATATATCGGATGATGAAACGGCTTTGTCAAGCCCTGTCAAGCCCGGTCCCTGAATTTTAGCCGCTAAATTCATTCCTCGCGGGGCTCCCAAATCCGACGATAGCCTGCCCGGTCACATAGCAGCGCCCATGCCGAATAGGGAATTTGATCCTCGCCTCCCGCCCATCGGCGAATGACACGCGAGCCCTTGCTGCTGATCCCTAAAAATCGCGCCACTCCACTGCCGGTTAGCCCGGTTTCGGCGATGATCTCGCGCACCTCTGCGGCCGTGGGCGGCTCCCAACCGTCATCGGCTGGCCGAAGGCACTCAGGGCGGACGTTAGGCAAGCAATTCTCTCATGGCGTTCTAATCCTCTATCAGTCCCCTTGAGGTCGCCCACTGGCGGGCCTCGTCGGTGTTCAGGTGATCCCGCACCTTTGAGCCACCATCGTAGTAGCCCGCAAGGATCGCGCGGCGCGGTATAGCCCAAAAAGGATGCTTTCGCGCTGCCAGAAGTCGCGCGCGGCGCAATTTCGGCTCGATATGTCGGGTGCTCTGCATCAATCCTCCTGGGGTCACTGCACGAAAGTGAAGTTTACGTACGCTAGGATCGAACGAACGGCGAACACTGACGGTGCTAACGTCGGAAGGGTATGACGACAGCCTGGTCGAGGAAGGCGCGCATACCTTCTTCATCGACGGTCTGACGAAAAGCGGCATGCGCGGCATCATCAGTCGCGAACAGGTTGTCCCAGACCGTAGACGTTCCATACTCGTTTTCGACTTCGAGCGACCAGCTCGGCTCATTTTCCAACCGAATGATGTTCACTCTCACGGTGACGCCCTGCTCGGTGACGATACCAGACAGGCTCGAGGTAACGATGTTGGGATCGCGTTCGTTCATCACTCTTTCCTCATACTTTGACTGCGGTCTTGGCAGTGGTGCCTTCGAGAGCCTTGTAGAGCGCGGTTTTGCCAACCTTGAGGCGCGTGGCCGCCTCGCGGACAGTCAGCCCTGCCGCGATATGATCGCGCGCCTTGCGCAATTTGTCAGGCGTGATGACCGGACGTCGACCGCCAAGGCTCCCTCGTTCCCGTGCAGCCTTCAATCCGGCGTTGGTGCGCTCGCGGATTAGATCGCGCTCGAACTGGGCAAGCGAGCCGAAGATGTTGAACACCAGCATGCCGCCTGACGTGGTGGTGTCGATCTGCTCGGTAAGCGAGCGGAAGCCGACGCCGCGCGCGGCGAGTTCGCCAACCTTCTCGATCAGGTGGCTCATCGAGCGGCCAAGACGATCGAGCTTCCACACGACCAGTGTGTCGCCAGCGCGCAGATAGGCCAGTGCCTCGGCCAAGCCTGGCCGATCGGTCTTTGCGCCGGACGCATGGTCGTTGAACGTCCGCTCGCAACCGGCCGCGTTCAGCGCGTCGTGCTGGAGCGCCAGCTTCTGGTCGCCGGTCGATACTCGCGCATAGCCAATCAGCGCCACAGCCGGTCCCAATCTGTCCGTTTTCCCATCGATTTGCATTCTTGTCCGAATCGCCATCACGGGTCCAGAGTTGACGGACATATTCATGCTGGCCGCCAGAGGACCGTCTGACGGACAGAGCGAGAAAGGTCGTGGCACATGGCAAGGCGGCGGTTGCTGACACGCGAGGCGCTCGCCCCGCATTACGATCCGCCGACCGAAGAACGGGAAATCGCCCGTTACTTCACCCTCAGCCGTGAGGATCTCGATCTTGTCGGCGAACGCCGGGGAGCGTCGAGCCGGCTCGGGTTCGCACTGCTGCTGCTCTACATGCGTTGGCCAGGCCGAGTGTTGGAGGCGGGAGAGAGGCCGCCCGGTGCCATCCTCGCCTTTGTCGCCGATCAGATCGACGTGCCGACAACGGCGTTCGACGATTACGCCCGTCGCGATGAAACCCGGCGCGCACATCTCGCCGATCTCATGCAGCGGCTCGGCTATACCGCTTTCGACCGGAACCACTTTCGCGCGATCGTGGCGTTCGCGATGCCGGTCGCGCAGACTGCCGCCCAGCCTCTCCTGCTCGCTGGCACCGTGATCGACGAGTTGCGCCGACGGCGGGTGCTACTGCCACCATCGGCTGTCATCGAGGCGATCGTCAGACACGCGCGCCAACAGGCCGAACAACTCACCCATGCAATCCTGACCAACGGCATCGAGCCGGAAAAGCTGACGGCGCTGGACGCCTTGCTGACCCGGCGATCGGATCAGGGGACAACATGGCTGGCCTGGCTGCGCAATGCCCCGCAATCGCCGGCGCCGCGCAGCATCCTGCGGTTGCTTGAACGGCTCGATCATGTCCGCACGCTCGACCTCGACCCGGCGCGCGCCACCATGATACCGTCGGCAACCTTCGATCGACTGGCCGACGAGGCAGTGCGGATCACGCCGCAACATCTCGGCGAGCTGGCGGCCATGCGCCGCCACGCGACGCTCGCGACCGCAGCCATCCGGCTCGAGGAAAGCCTGACTGACGCCGCGCTCACCATGTTCGACAAGCTGCTTGGCAGCATGGTGCGCCGCGCAGAAAACCGGACGCGCGACAAGGCGATCAGGACCGTGCGCGAGATGCAGGGGCATTTGCGCACGCTAACAAATAGCTGCCGCGTGCTGATCGACGCGCACGCCAAGGGTATCGACTCCCTTGCGCGTATCGGCCCCTTCGACTGGGAACGGTTCGGCTCCGCTGTCGCCCAAGCGGAAGTCCTCGTCCGCCCCGAGACGATCGACCGCACGGCCGAACTGATCGAGCGGCATCGCACGGTGAAGCTGTTCGCCGGTCAATTCCTGCGGGCGTTCGCTTTTCGCGGTGCCGGACCGGTCCAGGGCATCCTCGATGCGCTCGCCATCATCGCTGATCTCTACCATACCGGCAAACGACGCCTGCCCGACAAGGTGCCGCTACGCTTCGTGTCGGCAGGCTGGCGACCCTTCGTGATCCGCGACGGCGTCGTCGATCGCGCAGCCTATGAACTCTGCGCGCTGTCCCAGCTTCGCGACCGGTTGCGGGCCGGCGATATCTGGGTGGCAGGCAGTCGGCAATTTCGAGACTTCGACAGCTATCTCATTCCGCCAGCCACCTTTGCAGCGTTGCGCGAGAAGGGGCCGCTCCCGCTCGCGATCGAGTCCGGATTCGATCAACATATTGGGGAGCGCCGTGAGCGCCTGGACCGCGCGATCGAACGGGTGACGGTACTGGCCAGGCAAGGTGAACTGCCCCAGGTCCGCCTCGATGAAAATGGTCTGATGATCTCGCCGCTGAAGGCGATCACGCCACCCGCCGCAGAGGTCGCGCGTCGCACCGCCTATGATCGTCTCCCTCGCGTGAAAATCACGGACATCCTGCTCGATGTCGATGCGTGGACCGGCTTCGGCGACTGTTTCACACACCGGCGCTCGGGCCGTCCTGCCGACGATCGCAACGCGCTGCTGACCGTGATCCTCGCCGATGGCATCAATCTCGGCCTGACCCGCATGGCGGACAGCTGCCGGGGCGCGAGCCTGCGCCAGCTCGCCCATCTGCATGACTGGCACATCAGCGAGGCTGCCTATGGCGAGGCGCTGGGGCGCTTGATCGACGCTCATCGCGCAATGCCGCTCGCTGGATTATGGGGCACCGGCGTCAGTTCATCGAGCGACGGGCAGCAATTTCATGCCGGCGGGCGCGGTGCCGCGATCGGCGATATCAACGCGCGCAACGGCAACGAACCCGGCGTGTCATTCTACACCCATATATCGGACCAGTATGACCCTTTCGGCTCGCGCGTGATCGCCGCGACCGCAGGCGAAGCACCCTATGTCCTCGATGGCTTGCTGTACCACCAGACCGGGCTATCGATCGAAGAGCATTATACCGATACGGGCGGCGCGTCCGACCATGTGTTCGGGCTGATGCCGTTCTTCGGCTACCGCTTCGCGCCCCGCCTACGCGATATCAAAGAGCGCCGCCTGCATCTCCTGCCCGGGCAGGAGGCGGGGCCGTTGCTCGCCGGCATGGTCGGCGATCCGATCGCGTACGACCATGCAGCTGCGCATTGGGACGAACTGCTGCGGCTTGCCACCTCGATCCGGACCGGGACCGTCACCGCCTCGGCGATGCTGCGCAAGCTGTGCGCCTATCCGCGCCAGAACGGCCTGGCACTGGCATTACGCGAAGTCGGGCGGCTCGAACGCTCGATCTTCATGCTCGACTGGTTGCAGGATATCAATCTGCGCAGGCGAACCCAGGCCGGGCTGAATAAGGGCGAGGCGCGCAACGCGCTCGCCCGCGCATTGTTCTTCAACCAGCTCGGCGAGCTGCGCGACCGTCGGTTCGAAAACCAGTCCTATCGCGCCTCCGGTCTCAACCTGCTGGTCGCCGCGATCATCCTGTGGAACACCCGCTATCTCGAACAGGCATTGGCGGACATGAACACGTCGGACGACATTGCCCGCCATATCGCGCCGCTGGGTTGGGAGCATATCGCGCTCACCGGCGACTATAGCTGGGAGCGGGACGATCGGCCGGCACCGCATCAGCTGAGGCAGCTTCGCATTTCACCATCACTTCTTGCCGCGTGATATGATCCGGGGATGGGAATTGCCGACCCGCGCCCATTCAGGCGAGCAGGTCATCCATCGTCATGGCAGCCGAGACAGGAAGATCGGGCAACGCTGCAATCCTGGGAAGTCCATCACCACGCCAGATCGCACAGACTACACCTATGACCGTTGCCCCAGCCTCTGTTACGAGCCGGGTAGCGTCCGCGACCGCACCGCCAGTCGTGATAACATCCTCAATGAGCACCACGCGCTTGCCTGAAACGTCGCCCCCTTCGACCGCTAGGCAAGTGCCGTAGTCCTTCGGTGCTTTCCGAACGAACGCGGCGGGCATTCCTGTGGCAAGCGACAACGCCGTTGCTATCGGCACACCCCCAAGTTCCAGTCCGGCAAGGATTTCTGCGTTGGCGGGGATCAATGGGATCATCTCCGCGGCCACCCTGCTCAGAAGATCAGGCCGAGCTTCAAATCGGTATTTGTCGAAATATGTAGATGATAGCTGTCCAGACCGCAGCCGGAACGTTCCTTCCAAGGCAGAGGCAGCGTTGATGTCGGCGGCTAGGGTCGGGTCGATCATGCGTACGTCTTGCCATAAGCAAACGGCCGCTTCCCATCACTTTTTGCCGTTCGTTTTCTGTTCTCGCCTAGCGTACGTAAAACTCACTTTCGTGTGGTGACCCCCTCCTGTCTGGCTCCGTGCCACTGTACGTCTCGGAATAGGTCTAGCTGGGCTGCGATGGCCTCTCGTTCCCGTGCTTCGCTGATCTGGCGTGCAAGCCAAGCCTTTTGCTGCCCGATCCCCAAGCCCTCCATCGGCACAGTCGCGCGCGAGCCGCCCCAATTCGCTATGGGATCGCGGTAGAGCCGCCCTGCAAGGATCACGACGGGGGTTCTCGGGCCGATCTGCTCGACAAGCTGGGCGCTGACGCGCTCGCCCCATGCCCTGCGTTCTGCTGCCGTCATATCGCCTAGCGTGACGTTGTAGGGCTCGATCAGGCGGGAAGGGGGGACAAGGCCATGCAGCGCCGACAGGATGAACCAACGGCCGCCCTGTGCCGTCACATAGGCTCGGGCCTTCCTGAACCAATCCGACTGATACAGGTTGTCCGCACGCGCGGGCTGGGGGAGCTTCTGGCCTACGCAGGCGACAAGATGGACGGGCCGGGTCATTGGGCGATCGGCTCAACGTCGCGCAATTCGACAAACGCTATCTTCTCGGCGCGTTCCGCGCCTACGGGATCAAGGAAAATATAGACCCGCTCGGCGAATACCGGGCTGCAAAGGCGATAGACAACGCCCTCGCGGCCGATGAAGCCATAACCGCCGAACGCAGAATCAACCGGGCTCGGGCCGTCCACGATCCGCACGCGCTGCCCCAAGTGCAGCCAGTTCGCCGCGCCGCGAATGACAGTCTCCCTCTCCTCGGGGGATAGGAACGCGGGGCGATCGGCGCACTCGGGTCCAAAAGTCGCTGCGCGATTGCCGGCGATCCGCTTTAGCTTGGCGTCTATATCCTCGATCGGAGGCCGCTCAAACGACGCCTGCGGATCGTGGCGGCGGTAGTGTGTGACAGACGCGCCCCCGAATAGGTCGTGCTGCACACCGACGATCCGCGATCGAAACTGCGCCTCTCGATACTCCTTACGCCACCGGCCCGCCTCGGACAGAACCGGCTCGGCCGGCGGCGCGCGAACAACCGCCATCAACTCCTCAAACTCCTCCGGGGTGATGGGATCGACGTTATCAGCGGGGCGGATCGGCTTCATGGTCAATCCTCCAAGTCGCCAAGGGTGTCAGCTCGTCCCCATGCGCGAATCTGGCGCGCGGCGTCCTTGCCGATCGGGCGGCGCGGAACCTCGTGGGTGACGGTCGGGCCGTCGAATAGGTCGGGCTGGTGCCCGATGATCTTGGCGGTGTGGATATAGCGCGGTGCGCGGACGGCGTTGCGGGCCATAGGGGCCTCCTCATCCGGTGAGGCCGGGGACAAGCCCCGGCCCCGGTCTATCAGTCGATGGCGCTGAGGATTGCGGCCTGCTCGGCGTGCTCGGTCCCGAAGTCGAGGAGAGCGTGATAGAGTTCTACCATGGCGTCGGTGCGAAGCTCATCGGCAAGCTGGTTGATCGCAAAGAGCGGCGCCACGATCCCGGCGGCGTCGCTGCTCATGGTGCCTTGGTAGCCGTTGCCGATCCATTCCACGCGCATCGGCGTGTCGATGGCTGGGGCCATGTAGAACCCGCCATTGTCGAGCTTGTAATAGTGCCAGTAGCCGCCCGTATAATCGATCGATAGCTTAGCCATATATCCGTACACCATCGCCTCTGCGCGAAGCATCTGCGCGAAGCCGAAAAAGTGAGGAAGGACGGAAAGGCGCTGATCCTCGGGAACAAGGGTCGCCTCGATCTTGGGTGAGAGCTTCATCGGATATTCTCCGGTTCGGACCTTGGCAAAATCGCCCGGCCACAACGGATATATCGGATGATACGCCGCAAATGTCAAGCTCTGTAAAGTTGTTTCGACCCTAAAAGTTACCAAACGGTTTTGAAATGCAACGCCAAATTGATCCGAATTGGGTGGGATAAGATTTTAGCGGCTAAAATCGCAGTCGCCGGCAACATAGACAGGCGCGACTATGCTGCAGCGCTGAACAAGCGGCCTCATCACGACAACCGCAAGTGGTGCCGGTCAATAGGGAAGTCAGAACTCGACCCCCTTTTGGCGTTTAAACAGTCTTCAAAGCGCGTTGCCCGGCTAGGGCAACTCCTCATAGACTTAAGAGGATAAACTTATGGGGAGGTTCAATCCCATTTCCGGACTCATGAATCCAAAGAACCGCCACCCTTGGCCGCGACGCTTTTTCGAAGCGCGATCAAAGCCCGGCCAAGGCCGGGATCGGACGTGTCCAGCATGATCCGCTCATCCTCGGTCAACGTGGCGCGCATCGCCTCGTAATCGTCCGCCCGCTGCTGCTGGCGGCTGATCTCGTCGGCCGGGACAGGGGAGGGGCGACGCCAGAACGGAAAGAGCTTCCGCAGTAGCTCGGGCACGCGGAAGCGATAGGCATTGGAAGTCTGCTCCGACGTGTAGCGGCCCCCTTTGCGGGTGAATACGTAGCGCCTGAGCCGTTCTATCAGCCCGATCGCCTCAAGGGCCGCCAGCGCCTCCCAAACGGTCGTGCGGCCGCAATTCGCTTCCTGCCCGATCTGCTCATAGGAGGGGAACACACGGCCCCTGAATGCTCGCTCCATATTGAGGAGCGCCAGAAACACGTCGCGCACGCTGCGCGTGATCTTCAAGCATAGCCGATCGAACGCGCTAAGCTCGGTACGCTCGCCGGCCCGGATTTCTCGACGGAGCTTCGTCCGCTGGGCGAACGCCTCCATGATCGCCCTCTTGGCGTCGTCTCGATCCTCGGCGCTGAGCCGTCGATAGAACGCCTCCTCGATGCGACTGCCGGCCTCCTTGCTGCCGCCATGAACCGGCACCTCGGTAATGTGTCGGCCGCCTCGTTGCTTCTTCCCCTTGGCTGCGTCGGCCATCAGCCGCGTAGCCAGGTCGCCGACGCTGGGCGTCGCCGGATAGGTCATCGTAAACGTCATCGTCGTCCCCTTTTGGTCAAAAGGGCCGGCAAGCAGGCAAAACTTTTCCGTGGCGCGAAGCGCGCTCTCTTGATCCGGGGATCGTGAATTGCTAAGTGGGAGGTCCAGACGGTGGACTGGTCAGAGATTGGCGTCTCTGCCCAAACAGCATTTCAGGGAGCCGGGCCTCGTGCCCGGCTTTCGTTTATGTGCTCACGGCCGCGAACTCCTGTCTCATGAACATATCGTCTGCGATCCGCTCTAGGATCGCGTTCAGCGCCGCTTGACGCGACGTGAACTCGGTGCGCGCCATGTAGCCGTCGATCAACTCGACGGCCTTTGGCGACAAGGCGATAGTGATGTGCTTGAACCCGGCGGCCTTTTCACGGGCCGCACGATTCCGCATCGCGACCTTGGCGGAAGCGGCGTTTGGCGACTTGGCTTTTTTGCCTGTCGCCGATTCGCTGGGGGCGGTTCTTGCCATGAGTCGAGGGGTTTACGCGCAACTTAGTGCTCTGGCAACTAAGTTGGAAAAACGCCGGCAAGTCGAGAATGATGTTGTGCTAAAGTAGAGTGCCTAGGTCGTGTTGACAAAAGGGATTCCCATACTGGTCAGGTTCTGATTCAAGGCTTCTTTTTGGGGAGCAGTCATGGATCGTGGGGACTTGTCGGATGCGGAATGGGAACTGATCGGGCCTTTGCTGCCGTCTGAGCGAGGCCGCTGGGCGCGGCCGGCAGGCGACAATCGGCGCTTTCTCAACGGAATGCTGCATGTGTTGCGGGTTGGCTGCCCCTGGCGCGACATGCACGAGCGCTACGGCAAATGGAACTCGGTCTATGTCCGCTTCCGGCGCTGGGCCGAACAGGGCGTTTGGGATGCCCTGCTGCAAACGCTGGTCGATCTGGGTCTGACCGACGACTGGCAGCACATGATCGACAGTACCAGCGTTCGCGGCCACGTCTCGGCAGCGGGCGGAAAAGGGGGGCTCTTGCGCAGGCTTTTGGTCGATCACGCGGCGGCTTTACGAGCAAAATCCACGCCCGCTGCGACAATCAGGGACTCCCTGTCGGCTTTATCCTGACCGGCGGTGAAGCATCGGACTATACCGCTGCCGACGACCTGATGGCCCTGCCGCTACCCAAGCCCAAGGGGCTGCTCGCCGACAAGGGCTATGACAGCAACGGGTTCCGGGAAAGCTTGCTCATGCGCGGCATCCTGCCAATCATCCCGCCCCGCTCGAACCGCAAGCTGCCCGAACATCCCGACTACCGCCGCTACAAAGACCGCAATCGCGTCGAGCGAATGTTCGGTAAACTCAAGCAACAGCGCCGCATCGCGACCCGCTACGACAAAACCGTCCTATCCTTCGAGAGCTTCCTAAACCTCGCCGCTGCAAGGCTGTGGTTGAAATCTTTTGTCAACACGACCTAAAGATGCAAGGGGAGGCCGGCGGGTCCAAGTTCTGGACCCGCCGCCGTGATGGTTTAACCGATCTCCGCACCCGGCTTTTTGGTATCGACGTATTGAATATGGGTTGCGACAAGGTCAGTACCGTATCGCTTCTCGCCGTCCTTTTCCCATTCTGTTGACGCAAGCCTGCCTTCAACAAAGATCAGCGATCCTTTGCCGAGATACTTGGCCGCGTTCTCTGCATCGCTGCCCCAAACGGTGATATTAAAGAAATTGGCCCGCTCTTGGCGCTGCCCCTGTTCATCTGTCCACGCATCGTTCACGGCAAGGCGTATATGCGCCCTTGCGCGACCGCCCGTTGTTGAAGCAATCTCGGCATCCCGTGTGAGGTTGCCGGTGAATAGGAATTTGTTGAGGCTCATGTTACGCTACTCCTTTGTCGCCGTGGGTGAAAAACAGAGTCGAACGCCAAGGAAAATTTTAGCCGCTAAAATCGCGATGCTGGGTGAGGGGAGGGGAGCCGGTGGTGCATAGGAAAATTCTCTGCATCAACATCATGCGATACCTCGCCCTGCGTGGGCTCAAGAAATCTGACCTCGCCACGAAAGCCGGCGTGTCGATCTCCTATATATCCGACGTTACCAATGCCAAAGGCAATCCTTCGCTGGATACGATGGTGGCTATCGCCGATGCGCTGGACGTGCCCCTTGTGGCGTTGCTCCAACCGCCCCCTGTAGGAACCGATGGCTGGGACGCGAGTTTAGCGGATTCGGTGCTCAAGGATGACTGCAAGCTAGGTCTTCCACCGGGTTATCGTCGCGTCTCAGCCATAGTTAACGAGCATCAGGCTTTCCAGATCGCGAAATGGCACAAAGCCGCCCACGATCGGCTCAAGATCAAGCAATAACTGCAAATTTGTGACGTAGCGTAGCTTTGCGAGTCTTTCGCAAATGTTGCTCGTTAGCGGGTTGAGCTTCTGAATCATCCGGTATATCGTTTGTCTGCCAGAGTTGTAGTGTGGCGTGACAGGAGCGATAATGACCGGAGAAGCGGAACCCGCCACCGTCAAGGAACGCGCAAGAGAAACGCTCCGGCGCGCCATGGGCTCGCTGATGATCGACGCGCTGGCCGATCCCAAGACCGTTGAAATCATTCTGAACGCTGACGGGAAGCTCTGGCAGGAACGGCTAGGCGAGAAGATGACGTGCATCGGGCACGTCGCTGCCAATCGCGCGGAAACGATCGTCAAGGCGGTCGCCGGCTATCACGGCAAAGAGGCGACACGCCTGCAACCCACGCTTGAAGGCGAGTTCCCGATCGACGGCTCGCGCTTCGCGGGCCAGATGCCGCCCATCGTGCCCGCCCCGACCTTCGCCATTCGCAAGCGCGCCGTCGCGATCTTCACTTTGGCGCAGTATGTGGAAGCCGGGATCATGTCGGCCGAACAATGCGCGCTGATTACCGATGCCATCAACCGGCATCGCAATATCCTCATCATCGGCGGTACGGGCTCGGGCAAGACTACGCTGGTCAATGCCATCATCAACGGCATGGTAGAGACTGATCCAACCGAACGGCTGGTCATCATCGAAGACACGGGCGAGATCCAATGCGCGGCCGAGAACTTCGTCCAGTTCCACACGTCGCCGCAAGTTTCGATGACGGCGCTTCTCAAGACGACGCTGCGGATGCGGCCGGATCGCATCCTTGTGGGCGAGGTCCGTGGGCCGGAAGCCCTCGATCTGCTGATGGCTTGGAACACGGGTCATGAAGGCGGGGCTGCGACGCTCCACGCAAATAACGCGGAGGCCGGCCTAAGTCGCCTCGCGCTTCTTATCAGTATGCACCCTGACTCGCCCCGGCCAATCGAACCGTTGATTGGGGATGCGGTGCATTTGATCGTCCACATCGCTCGCACGCCCGAGGGGCGGAGGATTGAAAGCATCCTCGAAGTCGGGGGCTTTGTGGATGGGAATTACCGGCTTCGTTCACTGTAAGGGAGAACTGACGTGCAACTATACTGGAATGAGATTGCGCGAAAGCGCGCTACCTTTGCCTTTCTGGCTCTCGCCCTCCTCGTTCTGTTCATGTGGCCTCATGCCGCTTGGGCGTCCGAAAGCGGCGGCGGCCTTCCTTACGAAAGCTACCTGACGAATATCCGCCAGTCGGCGACGGGTCCGATCGCCTATGCGTTCGCCGTCGTCGGGATCGTCGTTGCTGGTGGCGCGCTCGTCATGGGCGGCGATCTGAACGGCTTCGCCCGTGCTCTGCTGCTCCTCGTGCTGGTCGCTTCGCTGCTCGTCGGCGCGAACGCTGTCCTGTCCTCGATCTCTGGCGGCGGCGCTACCATCGCTGCCGTTGTTCCGGCTGGGGCAAGCATGGTGGGGCTCGCCTAACATGGCCCTGCGCTCAGTCCCCATCCGTCGCTCCGGTGTCCGCAACAACCTGTTCATGGGTGGGGACCGGGAGCTTGTGATGCTCGCGGGTGTGGCGGCGGCCGGGCTGATCGGCCCGGCGATCAACGAACCCAAAGCGTGGATCGCCGGCCTGTTCATCTGGTTCGGGGGCCTGTGGGCGGCTCGCCTTATGGCGAAGTCCGACCCGCTCCTCCGGGGTGTCTATCTGCGTCACCGGGCATATCGCGCTTACTACGCGGCCCGATCGACGCCCTTCCGAAATAATCAGCGAAGCCAGCGGAAGCGGTACAGCGAACCGGGGAAGAAAAAATGATCCAGACACTCGCGATCGTCATCGCGATCATGGGCGCGATCTTGATCGTCGCCCTGTTCGCGCTGGTCTATAAAAACGCAAAATCCACCAAGCTGGATCGCTTCCGCTCAAAAGACGCCGGAATGGCCGATCTGCTCAACTACGCTGCCATGGTCGATGACGGCGTGATCGTCGGCAAAAACGGCTCCTTCATGGCCGCTTGGCTCTACTCCGGCGACGATAACGCCAGTAGCACCGACCAACAGCGTGAAATGGTGTCCTTCCGCATCAATCAGGCGCTCGCCGGCCTCGGCAATGGGTGGATGATCCATGTCGATGCGCCGCGCCGGCCTGCGCCAAACTACTCGGAACGCGGCCTCTCGCACTTCCCCGATCCGATCACTGAAATGATCGATGAGGAACGCCGCCAGCTTTTTGAAGGGCTGGGGACGATGTACGAGGGCTATTTCGTGATTACCGCCACCTACTTCCCGCCCATGCTGGCGGAACAGAAGTTCGTGGAATTGATGTTCGATGACGATCGGCCAAGCCCGACCCAAAAGGCGCGCACAACCGATCTAATCGAGAAGTTCAAGCGAGACATCGTTAGCTTTGAAAGCCGGCTCGGTGCCGCGTTGAAGCTGACGCGCCTGAACGGTCATTCGGTGATGAATGAAGACGGCTCCTCCGTCACGCAATGCGACTTCCTGCGGTGGCTCCAGTTCTGCGCCACGGGCGTCAACCAACCTGTCATCCTGCCCTCTAACCCGATGTATCTGGACTCGATCATCGGCGGGCAGGAAATGTGGACAGGCGTTGTGCCGCGCATCGGCCGGAAGTTCGTTCAAACCGTCTCGATCGACGGGTTCCCGCTGGAAAGCACGCCCGGCGTCCTCTCGGCGCTGTCAGAGCTTCCGACCGAATATCGCTGGTCAACGCGGTTCATCTTCATGGACACGCACGAGGCGGTAAAGCACCTCGAAAAATTCCGTAAAAAGTGGCGGCAAAAGGTCCGTGGCTTCTTCGATCAGGTTTTCCAGACCAACAGCGGCAAGATCGATCAGGACGCCCTCTCAATGGTCGAGGACGCCGATCAGGCCATGGCAGAGGTCAACAGCGGCCTCGTGGCTCAAGGCTACTATACGTCCGTCGTGGTCCTCATGGATGACGATCGCGACAAGGTGGAATTGTCTGCACGCCAGTTGGAGAAGGCGATTACCGCGATCGGCTTCGGCGCACGCATCGAGACGATCAACAATCTGGAAGCCTTCTTTGGGAGCCTTCCCGGCCATGGCGTCGAAAACGTGCGGCGGCCCATTATCAACACGATGAACCTTGCCGACTTGATGCCGACTAGCTCGATCTGGACCGGCCTCAACTTTGCGCCCTGTCCGATGTATCCGCCGCTCTCGCCCCCGCTGATGCAGGGCGTCACCAACGGCTCTACGCCGTTCCGGCTCAACCTCCACGTTCGGGACGTGGGGCATAGCTTCATGTTCGGTCCTACGGGCGCGGGTAAGTCCACGGCCCTCGGCCTGATCGCGGCCCAACTCCGTCGCTATCCCGGCATGTCGATCTTCGCGTTCGATAAGGGCATGTCGCTCTACCCGCTCGCCAAGGCTGTCGGGGGCAAGCATTTCACCGTTGCCGGCGATGATGAAACGCTCGCCTTCTGCCCGCTGGCGTTCCTCGAAACCAAGGGCGATCGGGCGTGGGCGATGGATTGGATCGACACGATCCTCGCGCTCAATGGGGTCATCACGACGCCAGCACAGCGCAACGAAATCGGGAACGCTATCGTCAATATGTACGAAAGCGGGGGTAAGACGCTCTCCGAGTTCTCGATCATCATTCAGGATGAAGCGATCCGCGACGCGATCCGCCAATACACGGTGGACGGCGCGATGGGTCACTTGCTCGATGCCGAACAGGACGGGCTCTCGCTCTCCGACTTCACGGTGTTCGAGATTGAGGAGCTTATGAACCTCGGGGAGAAATATGCGCTCCCCGTGCTGCTCTACCTATTCCGTCGTATCGAACGCTCGCTGCGTGGTCAGCCGGCGGCGATCATTCTGGACGAGGCGTGGATCATGCTGGGGCATCCGGCTTTCCGCGCCAAGATCAGGGAATGGCTCAAGGTGCTTCGTAAATCGAACTGCCTTGTGCTGATGGCGACGCAAAGCCTTTCGGACGCCGCCAACTCCGGCATTCTCGACGTGATCGTGGAATCGACTGCCACGAAAATCTTCCTCCCGAATGTCTATGCTCGGGATGAAGATACGTCGGTGCTCTACCGCCGCATGGGCCTCAATCCTCGCCAGATTGATATTCTCGCGACCGCGATCCCCAAGCGGCAATATTACTACGTTTCGGAAAACGGCCGCCGGCTCTTTGAACTGGCCCTCGGCCCGGTTGCACTCGCCTTCGTCGGTGCGACCGACAAGGAATCTATCGCCACGATCAAGGGGCTGGAAGCTCGTCTAGGCCCGCGCTGGGTCGATGAATGGCTGTCCCTGCGCGGTGTCACACCAATGATTGGAGAAGCGGCGTGAGCTTTATGGACAAGTTCCGGCGGCGCGGAGCCGCCTCCCTGCCTGTCGAGGAAACCAACCCCTACCTCGCGGCCCGGCGGTCGTGGAACGACCATGTTGGCGGCCTCGCGGCCTCGCGGCGTATGTGGCAGTTGGTGGCGATCCTGTCGCTCCTGATCGTCCTCGCCTCCGTGGGCGGGATTATCTCAATCGGAAGCCAATCGAAGTTCGTCCCCTACGTCGTGAAGGTGGATAGCCTTGGCTCGGCCGTCGCGACCACGCGCGCGGATCGGGCGGCCCCGGTCGATGCTCGCGTCATACAGGCTCAACTCGGATCGTTCATTCAAAGCGCCCGCTTCGTAACCTCCGACATAGCCCTGCAACGGCAAGGTATTTTCCGGGTCTATTCGATGCTGCTGCCGAACGATCCGGCGACGCAGAAAATGAACGATTGGCTGAACGGCAATCAAGAGACGACGCCCTTCAAGCGGGCTGAGACAAAGACTGTCAGCATCGAAATCGCATCGGTGATCCCGCAAACATCGCAGACGTGGCAGGTCGATTGGACCGAAACCGAACGCGATCGGCAAGGCGGCCTTATTCAACCGCCGATGAAGTGGCGGGCTCTTGTCACGATCAAGGTCTTGGCCCCGAACACCGGCACAACCGAACAGCAAGTCCACGATAATCCGCTCGGCATTTACGTCAGCGATTACTCGTGGTCGCGCACACTCTAAGGGAGGGATTGGCACATGAAACGGAATATCATTCTCGCGGCACTGCTCTGCTCGATCCCTACTTTGGCGATGGCACAGGACGCCCCGGCGCAGGATTCTACGCCGACCTATTTCAACCCGACCAATCCGACGTTGACGCCCTCGGAACGCGACGGGCTGGCGATCTCGCAAGATTGGCTCGATCGCAGCGCAACCGGGCAGCGTCCCGTTGCCGGCGCGGAAGGTGCGGTGGTCTTCCTGTTTGGAGCGGCCGAACCGTCGATCGTCTGCGCGGTCCTGCAAATCTGCGACGTGCAGCTACAGGCCGGGGAACAGGTCAACTCGATCAACGTGGGCGATAGCGCCCGCTGGCTGATCGAACCGGCTGTCTCGAACTCAGGGCCGAACGAAACGCAACACCTCATCATCAAACCTATGGACGTGAACCTTTCGACCTCGCTGGTGGTGACGACGGATCGGCGCACCTATCATATGCGCCTGATCTCGCATCGCACCCAATTCATGCCCCGCGTGGCGTTCCAATACCCTGACGACGTGACCGCCAAATGGGCGGCTCTCAAAGCGCACAATGAGGTTGTGCGGAATGAACGAACGCTCGCGGTGCCCGGCGGTGGCGCGGCCTCGGCCGGCGGCGCTGGTCGCCCGGCGGCGGAATATCTGTCCAACCTGAGCTTCAATTACAGTGTGAAGGGCAGAGCCAGGTGGAAGCCGGTTCGCGTTTTCAATGATGGCGTCAAGACCATCATCGAAATGCCGGAAGCTATGAAGCAAACGGAAGCCCCTTCGCTGCTCGTGGTCCGTGCCGGTGGCAGCATCAAGAAGACGGAGGACACATCGCTGGTCAATTATCGCGTCCAAGGGGACCGATACATTGTCGATCAGGTGTTCGATGAAGCCGTGATGATTGCTGGCGTCGGGAAGCGGCAAACCCGCGTCCAGATTGTTAGGGAGCAATAGTCATGCGCGCGGCCCCTATCGCCGCTCTGGCGCTCGTCCTGACCGGATGCGCCATGACGACGGCACGCCTTGGCAGCAATGCCGCTGTCGCGACGGCCCCCGAAGCGCAAGCGATGGCGGCCGATTCACTCGCCGAGCTGGTCAAGCTCTATCCCCCCGCGATCTCCCGGCTGGCAATCGACGCGAGCGCGTCTGACGACGTGTTCGGGCACGCGTTGACCGATGGCCTCCGCAAGCGGGGCTACGCGGTCGTAGAGGGGTCGCGGAAGGCCAAGGCCGATCCCTCGGCCGTTCCGCTCCGCTACGTCGTGGATCAGCCCATGACGGGCTATTACCGCGTCATGCTGCGGGTGGGCGAACAATCGCTCACGCGCGGCTATACGACGGAAGGGGGGGTGGCTCCCTCGGCCGGATGGGCGCTGAACCTGTCGGGTGCCTCGGAACAGCTTGTCGAGCGCGCGACACGGCCCGATCTGCCGGGAGACGCGGAACAGGTCCAAGCCGAAGTCGCGGCCGTGAACGCGGGCCTCGTCGGGCCGGCGGTGGTTGCCGTGGTGGATACCCCTGAGCCTGTCTATCAGCCTAGCGCCCCGGCAAGCCGAGTGACGATCGTGGTCCCCCCGGCCAAGCTCGGGCGGCCTGCGGCGTCCCCTGCGGGGTGGCGCGTCCAGTTCGCCGCGTTCCGCACCGATCGGACGGCGCGGAGCTACTGGCGCTCGCTGGTCCAGAAAAAGCCGGCGCTGGCCGCTCTCAAGCCGCGCTTCCCCCGGTCCTCGCGCGGCGTCGTGTTCGTGCAGGCTGGTCCCTATCGAACGGTGGCCTTCGCGAAGCGGGTGTGTGGCGGGCTGAACGCCAACGCCTGCATCGTGGTCAAAGCCTGATCGGCGGATTGGAGTAAATACTATGGCAACTGCTGATCCAATGTCGCCCGAGTCCTCGCCGGGTGGCTCAACGACCCAATCCCGCCTGATTACTGGCGTTCGCCGGGTGAATAACTGGCCGATCTACATTGTCGGCGCGCTCGTCGTCGTCTTCCTGCTCATCGTCGTCATGGTCGTTATCGAACGCGGCCAAATGCAGACGGTGAAGCCAGAGGATTTACAACAGCCCAACAAAGGCCAAACCTCGCTGGACATGGCGCGACAGGTCGCCGGCAACGCGGAAGGCGGGGAAGTCCCCTCCGCGAACGGCGCTCCGACCGTGCCAACGGCGCCGACGATGGTTCCCGGCCCGGTTGCTCTCGACGCCAATGGCGTCCCGATCGCCCCCGTCAATCCCGACATGCCTCCCGTGCCTCCGGGGGGCTATGCCGGGAATGGACAGGCTCCCCAAGTCTCGCCCGAAGTCATGTCGAGGCGGCAACGCATCGAAGCTATGCGCGCCGCCAAGGCGCAAATGTTCACGGACGCGGTTCGCGCGCCGACGAACATCAAAATGGCGGCGGCGCGTAGCGCGGGCTCGCCCGGCGGCGCAAGCGCCAACGGCGACACGGCGCAACGCCTTGAAGCTCTGCGCCAGCAAATCGCGGCGGCTGCGGCGGAAGGCAACGGCCCATCCTCAACCGATCTGCAAACGCTCGCCGCCCTCCAAGGTCAAATGGCCGCGAACGGCGGTGGGAACGCCACGGGGCAGGGGAGAGATTTAGGCCAGTTCGGCAACAAGCAAGGCGGCGATCGGTGGCAACTGGATTCGCAGCCTGCGGCTCCGCGCACGCGCTATCAGCTAACCGCCGGTTTCGTGATTCCGGGGACGTTGATCTCTGGCATCAATTCCGAATTGCCCGGCCAAATCGTCGCTCAAGTCTCACAGAACGTCTATGACAGCGCGACGGGCAAATACCTCCTGATCCCGCAAGGCGCGCGGCTGGTGGGCTCCTACTCGGCTGACGTTCAATATGGACAATCGCGTGTGCTGATCGCGTGGCAGCGGATCGTCTTTCCGGATGGCAAGGCGATGGACATTGGCGCGATGCCCGGCTCGGACAGCGCCGGCTATGGCGGCTTCAAGGACAAGGTGAATAATCACTATCTGCGCATCTTCGGATCGGCCTTGTTCATGTCTGGCGTGACGGCGGGCGCAACGCTCAGTCAGCCCCAATCCAACTTCGATAGCAACGGCAACAGCCGTCAAAGCGCAAGCTCGGCCCTGAGCGAAGCCCTCGGGCAACAGCTTGGTCAAGCTACCGCTATGATGATCCAAAAGAACCTCAATATCTCCCCTACGTTGATGATCCGGCCCGGCTTCCGGTTCAACGTCGTGGTCACGAAAGACCTCGCGTTTTCAAAGCCGTATCGTGCTTTCGACTATTAACCCCAAGGAGTGAGTCCAATGCGAAAGGTAATTTTAGCCGCTAAAATTGGCTTCGGGCTGGCCGTCATCGCCGCCCCGATGACAACGCCCGCTTACGCGCAGTTCGCCGTGGTCGATGTGGCGAGCGTCAAGCAAAACACCATCACGGCTGTCCAGAGCGTCGCACAGGTGGCGAAGCAGGTTCAGCAGTACCAAACCCAGCTTCAACAATATCAGAACATGCTCAAAAATACGCTGGCTCCTGCGGCCTACGTGTGGAGCCAAGCCCAAAGCACCATCGACGGGCTGCAAAATACGTCGAATACGCTCAACTCGTTGACACGCCAGACGGGCGGGATCGACGCCTATCTGAGCCAATTTCAAAATCCGAATTACTACAGAAACTCGGCCTGCTTTTCGGCGACAGGTTGCACCGCTGCACAGCGCGCCGCCCTTCAAACCAATCAGCGTGCCAAGCAACAGCTTCTCATGGCGTCAAACGACGATGTGCTGCGGGGTATCAGTGACCAACAGACGCAGTTGAAGCAGGAAGCGGCGACGCTCGAACAGATGCAGCGCAACGCCCAATCGGCGGACGGGCAGGCGCAGGCCCTCGGCTATGCCAACCAGTTCGCCGCTAATCAGGCCAACCAGCTTCTCGCCCTGCGCCAGCAGCTAATGGCGCAGCAGGCCGCCACGCTGGCCGTCCAGCAGGCCGCTATGGACGAAAAGGCTCTGCGGGTCGCGGCGTCTGAAAAGGCACGCTCTGGCTCTTACACAAAGGATGCGGCCGGCACCTATGGCTATACGACGCCAAACTGATCGCGCCGATAGGAGGATGACGAAATGAATATGAAGCTCGTGGGTCTCTTGGTGGCGGTTATCGTCATCCTCCTCGGCCTGCTCGTGATGATGATGCGTGCCAAACCCGAAGTGGTCGAACCCGTTGCTGTCACCGCGCCAGCCCCGATCCAGCCAAAACCGAATCCGCGCGGCGGGTCTTATAAGAAAACACCGCCGGGGAAGTACGAATACACAACGCCGAAATGAGCGAGTGAAGTTCGGATAACTGAGGGCCGGAACGATGGTTGTATCTCGCAATAAGCTGGCCCTGTTGGGGCTCTGCACGTTGGTAGCATTAACGGTAGCGACGCCTGCCTTGGCCCAAACTGAGGGCGGCGGCATGTTCACCGATATCCAGAATCGCTACGCGGCGGCGGCCCGTGGCTGGTCCTCTGCGATGACAAGTGCAGCCTCGTTCCTGTTTTGGGGTCTGGCGGCGATCAGCCTAGTGTGGACGATGGGCCTCATGGCTCTACGCCGCGCCGATCTTGGAGAGTTTTTCTCCGAGTTCATCCGGTTTGTGGTCTTCACCGGCTTCTATTTCTTCCTGCTGACGAATGGCCCCTCGATCGCGGACGCCATCATTCGATCTCTGCAACAGCTAGGCTCCAACGCAGCGAGCATAGGCCCTGTAACGCCGGGAAGCATTGTCGATATCGGTTTCGATATCGTCTCCACGACGGTCGATCAGTCTTCGATTTGGGAGCCTGTGGATTCTGCGGTCGGGATCATCATCGCGTGCATTATTCTCGTGGTGCTGGCCCTTGTGGCGGTCAACATGCTCCTGCTGCTCGTGTCAGCATGGATACTCGCTTTCGGCGGCATCTTCTTCCTTGGTTTCGGGGGTTCCCGTTGGACCTCGGACATGGCGATCAACTATTTCAAGACGGTGCTCGGCGTGGCGGCGTCACTAATGGCGATGGTTCTACTCGTCGGCATCGGAAAGACGTTTGTTGACCAATATCACGCCAGCATGTCGTCAGTGACGACGATCAAGGAACTGGCGGCGATGATGGTCGCCTGCGTGATCCTGTTGGCGCTGGTCAATAAGATTCCCGGCATTGTCGCCGGCATCATAACCGGGGCGAGTGTCGGCGGTGCTGCGAATGTCGGGTCGCTCGGCGCGGGCGCGGCGATGACTGCGGGCGGCATGGCTGTTGCGGCGGCGGCAACTGGCGGCGCGGCGCTCGCGGCCGGGGCTGCGAACGCCGCTGGCGGCGCAAGCGCGATAAGCGCCGCGTTCAAGTCGGCGCAGGAAAACATGGCAAGCGGCGGCGGCATGTTCTCGGGCTCAGGCGGCGGTTCCTCGTCCGGCGGCGGGTCCAGCGGGAGCGGTAGTCTCGGACCTGACGGCGGCGGCGGCGGTGGCGGCGGTGGCGGTGGCGGTGGCGGCCCTTCTCCGCTTTCCTCGGCGATGGGTGGCGGTCGCGCTGGTGGCGCGAACGACAACGCCGGGGGTGGACGTAGCGCCGCGACGGCGGAAGGCGGCGGCGCTGAGACTGCGACCTCTGGCGCTGGCTCGCCGGCTGGCACTACCGGCGGCGGGATCGCCGGGGCGGTCGGGGAGCCCGATGGCGCGGCGGCCGGGTCAGCCGAAGAAGTCGTGGCCGCGACGGCGGAAGCCGGCTCTGCGGCGCAAGCGTCCGCTGCGCTGGGTGAAGACGGCGGCGGGGCCGGCGGCGCGGGAGAAGGCGGCGGCGGATCGCAGGGCCGTAGCGCGTTGGCGACGGGTGCTCTGTTCGCGGCCGATATGGCTTCTAACCTCGGCGGTGGGATCGCGCGAACCGCTTCAAACAAAATGGGCGCTGTAGCTGACGCGGCTCGCGCGCGTGTCGCCGGAACGGTCGGCGGCCAAATCGCATCGGAAATCCGCAACCCCGGCTCGGCGGCTGCGAGGCGGCAAGGCGGCGGCGAAACCCTGACGCCAGCAACCGGGGCAGGGGGATCGCGCGGGGGATCGCGTGGCGGTGGAAGCTCGGGCGGCACTGGCGGCGGCGAGTTCGGCTCGTATGGATCAACAACCTCGCCGATCGGCTCCTATTCGTCCGGTAGTTCGGGCTCGTTCGGTGGTGGTGGCTCTGACGGCGGCGCGCTCGATGGCGACGGCGGCCCTTCGGAAGCGATCGGCGCGGACCCCGGCGGGTTTGGCGGCGACGCGATCTCGGGAAGTCAGCGGGGTAGCAACCCCTCAACTCGTGTGGACGCCAGCAATGAAGTTTCCGAGTTTGTGAATCGGGGGAATAATCCATGATGCCAGCGGATATCCCGCCCGCGATCCATGAAAAGGTCGTCTGCTCGATCGGCGCGGCGGCCAAGTATGGCGTGCCTGCCAACATCATCCTTGCCGTCGCTCAAAAGGAAGGCGGCAAGCCGGGGCAATGGGTCCGCAACACCAACGCGACCTATGATATCGGCTCGATGCAGTTCAACACCGCCTATATTCGCACGCTCGCGCGCTACGGGATCGGGACGGCGGACGTGGCGCAACCGGGCTGCTATTCCTACGATCTGGCGGCGTGGCGGCTGCGCGGACACATCAAAAACGATCGCGGCGATATCTGGACGCGGGTGGCGAATTACCACTCGCGAACGCCGATCCACAACGCCCCTTATCGGGCGGCGATCATGGTCTATGCACGCCAATGGGGTAGCTGGCTGTCCTCGCGCTTCCATACCTATGACACTCTGACCGTGACGCCTCAGACGATCGCGACGGTGAATAATGCGCCGGTCACAACCGCCCCTGTCATCGCTGCGAGGCCGACTCCCCAAGCCTCGCCTGTTCGGGTGGCGGCCGTAGCGAAGCGCGCTCCTCGGGCCTCTCCGAAGGCCGGGAGCATGAACCCCTATTCGTCGCCGATCCGGGTGGTTTCCTACAATCCCTCCGGATACGTCCCGCGCTCGATCGCGGCCGTGGAGGAATGACGGTGGGCGGCTCTTGGCCCCCGCACGCAACGGAAGGTGACGTGCCACTGATCCTCGACGCTCACGATATCAATCGGGCGGTCTTGGAAATGCTCTCGACGGGTGGATTCAAGGATACGCCGGCACTGCGGCGCTGGGCGCGAACGCCGGGAGCTAATGCGGTCCTGCGCTATTTTCTGATCGCGCGAACGATGCCGCTTCCAACCGAATATTTCCAAATCGATCTGGAAGCGGCGTCGGCTGAAATAGCCGCGCAAGACATGCTTGCGGCGGCAATAGAGGCGAATTTCGGTGATGCTGCTCGCGTCCTGCCTGATCCTTGGCGATAGTCACGCGGACGGCACGGCCGCTGCGGTGCGGGCTGCGCTCGGCAACCGCTGCACGGTCGTAGCGAGGGCCGGGATCGGCTCGGCCGCGATCCTCGATCGGACGCCTGCGGGTTCCTATGGTAGCGCCGTGATCTCGGCCGGCGCGAATGATGCCGGCAATCCGCACCTCGCCGACAATCTCAACGCGATCCGGGGCAAGCTCCAGGTCGGCAAGGTCGTTTGGCTTTTGCCCTATGATCGCCGCGCCACGGCCGCGATCGAAAACGTCGCTAAACGGTGGGGCGATCTCGTGATTGATCTGGCGTGGGCTCGCGCGCGCCGCGATGGAATCCACTGTCAGTCCTATAGCTGGGTGGCGCGCTCGATCGCGCGCGCCGGCTATGCAGGATCGGTTCGTGTGGCCTTTTGAACCGAATTGCCGTCGCGATCGGCGCGGGCGGCAGAAGGGGGCGGGTTGCCCCGCCCCCCTGTTAGCTTCGATTAGGGCGTGACGGTCAAAGCAGCGCCCGTGTTGAGATTGGCGTTGTAGTTGCAGCCGCTTCCGAAGTTCACCGAGTTGAAAAAGAACGACGTTGCAGCGTTGCCGTTCTTCATGATCGTGAACGGCACGTCAGACGAGGTAGAGCAGGAAAGCCCGCCTCCCGAAATGGCCCAGTCGGCCCCAAGCTGCGATTTTGGCCAAGTCGGAGAACGTTTTGGGAACGTGGCATTCGGTATTGACGATGGAAATCATAGAAGAGGACAGTTCGCTCCATCATAGGGAGTGGGTTGATGGATCGGAGTATTCCGGGCGGGGATTTGATCGGACGATGGAGCCTGAGCTTTGCCGATATTGATTTTGTAAATTCGAAGCCGGCCCTGACGCGCCTTGGCCTCGCCGCGCAGCTGAAATTCTTCGCTTCCCTGGGGTTTTTCGCGATCGATCCCGGCTCAATCCCTACCGATGGCCTCTCGTATCTGGCCGAGCAACTCGGTGTCGAGGCTGGCGAGATAGCCGGTTATGACTTTTCCAGTCGGACAGCACGACGGCATTGTGCGGAGATCCTGATCCATCTTGGATATCACCGCATGAAGCGGGTGGATCGCGCGCAATTGACGGAATGGATTGCTGGCGAGCTGTGCCCGGGCGGCCAGTCGATCAATGCCATGCTTGAGCATGTTTTCCTGTGGTGCCGGGACCGGCGTATTTATGGGCCGTCGCGCAAGGAGCTTGAACGTGTCGTTCGCTCACAACGGCAAGATTATCTGGACACCTGGCTGATCGGAGCCAGTGATCGGCTTTCGTCAGATGCGGTGGCGTTATTGGAAGCCTCGCTTGCCGATCCGGACAGCTCGACCGGATTCAACAGGATGAAGGGTGACGCCGGACAGGCAACGCTCGACAACATTCTCGACGTGACCGAGAAACTCGCCTTTATCCAGAGACTTGATCTTCCCCATGATCTCCTGACGGCTACGGGCAAGCCATGGGTCGATCAGATTGTTCGCCGCGTTGCCGGTGAAAAGGCCTCGGAGATGCGCCGGCATGCGCCGGCGCGACAGCTCGGCCTTTATGCGATTTATCTAATGTCGCGGGAGGCGCAACTCACTGACGCGATGATCGACCTGCTGATCGAAACCGTTCACAAGATCGGAACGCGCTCGAAACGCAAGGTGGTGGGCGATATCGCGAAAGACATCGAGCGGGTCTATGGAAAGGAGCGCCTGCTGGTCGAGATCGCCAGCGCCTCGATCAATGAACCATCGGGGCGCATCTGCGATGTCATTTTCCCGATCGCCGGTAAGGCCAAGCTGGCGGCGATCGTCAAGGAGAGCCATGCGAAGGGCGCTCTGGACCGGCGCATCTACAAGGTGATGCGTGGTTCCTGGGCCAATCATTACCGGCGCATGCTGCCAAGCCTGCTTTCCGTACTTGAGTTCCGGTCGAACAACGCGGTGTGGCGGCCGGTCCTGGCGGCCCTCGACTGGATCAGGAGCAAGGTGGATGGCGGATGCCGCTTCGTGCCATTGCAGGATGTTCCGATCGATGAGGTGATTCCAGCGCGATGGCGCAGTTCCGTCATTGATGACGATGGGCGGGTAAACCGGATCAGCTATGAGCTTTGCGTCCTGACGCAACTGCGCGACCGCATCCGCTCCAAAGAAATCTGGGTGGTCGGGGCGGATCGCTATCGCAATCCCGATGACGATCTTCCCAAGGACTTCGAGATCAGGCGAGATGCGTACTATTCCGGCCTCAGCCTGACGCCAGATGCGCAGGCGTTTTGCGCCTCGATCCGGGAGGAGCTTGAACGGGAACTGTTGCTCCTCAATGCCAATATTCCACAAAACGACAAGGTCCGGCTCCTGTGGCGCGGCGACAACCGGATATCGATTACACCGTTCAAGCCCTTGCCCGAACCGAAGGGTCTCGCTTCGATCAAAAGCGAGATCGGTCAGCGCTGGCCGATGACCGGACTGCTGGACGTGTTGAAAGAGGCTGCTCTGGACACGGGATTGATGGATGCTTTCGAAACGTCGGCCTCGCGGGTTACCCTGTCGAAAGCAGCCTTGGCTCAGCGTCTTTTGCTGTGTCTCTATGGCTTGGGCACGAACGCCGGGCTCAAGCGGGTCGCTGGCGCAACACCCGATGTCAGTTACGAGGGCTCTGTTGCAAAAATCGTGAAGCTTGAGCATGCTTGGCGGAGATTGGACGGA
>JAPKCG010000473.1 GCA_028823055.1 Sphingomonas bacterium | reverse complement strand
CCACTGAGCGCGACGCTTTGACTCAAGAATTGGATCGATTTCACTCAGGAGCCAGTTATTCTCTTGGTATGCGGACCCGGAGTTGTGCAAGTCCTGATAGTATGCACTTGACAGGTCCTTACCATCGTGTGGGAGAGGTCTTCTGTCCTGGGTCTTCCTACGTATGAGAGATCCAATTAACCGATATGGAGATGTCAGTCGCCATGATCGACTTGTCTTCACGGCATTTGCGGCGTTTATCGTTTCGGCAAGCTCAGTGTAGGCCAGCACCGCCACTGATTTCGCTGCTTCGAGTTCCGCTTGATGCTGAGGGGGGGGGGGTGTCCATGTGATGTGTCCGAGATTCTTGCCTGAGAGAAGTTCACCCTTGTCGTTGGTAGCTGCCGTGTCAATGCGACTGCCGTATAGGCCTCGTATCGGCCGTAGCGCTGCCCTGGTAACCTGCCACTGAGCTGTCATCCAGCGGGGATTAGAGCCTCGGCGATTTCTGTTACGCCGTAGGGCGCGGGGCGAGCAACCGGCGGAGGCGCGGAGCCTTCATCGAGCGAATCGTCGGAGCCGGTTGCGGTAAGGGTTCCGGCGAAGGCCGCCGGGGTCTGGTATCCAAGTGAGGAACGCGGTCTCGCGGTGTTGCAGTCCTGCCGCCATTCGGCGAAGGCGCTACGGGCGTGATCGAGGCCGAAGAACAGGCTCTCATTCAGGAGCTCGTCGCGCATCGATCTCCGGCGGATGGCACGACTGGTAGCGGATCATCTTGCGATCGGCGCCGACGAAGAAACAGGCCCGACGCTCCAACAGGCCCATGGCGGCCTTCAGATGCGCGACGGCTTCGCGCTTGGCAGCAGGCCCTACCATTAATGGGATGGTCCGCCCCGTCCTCTCGCAGCATTATCTGGTTGGTCACACCGAAGGAGGTTGCAATGTCCCCACGCAATGCGCCGCGTCCTGCGGCAGTCTACGGGATCGATATTGGCAAAAACGTCTTCCACGTCGTGGGCCTGGACAGCGGCGGTGAGCCGGTCCAGCGCGCTCGCTTCCGGCGCGATACGCTGCTGCAGTTCTTTGAGCGCGCCGCGCCGGCGATCGTCGGCATGGAATCGTGCGCTGGATCACAATGGATGGCGAGGAGACTGCAGGCGCTGGGACACAAGGTTCGCCTGATCCCGGCGCAGTTCGTGAAGCCTTACGTGAAGTCGAACAAGAGCGACATCATCGATGCCGAGGCCATCGCCGAGGCAGCCACTCGGCCGACAATGCGGTTTGCGACGATCAAGAGCGAGGAACAGGCTGACCTCCAGGCGTTGCATCGGGTCCGCGATCAGAAGATCGGCACAAGAACTCGTCTCATCAACCAGATGCGGGCTTTCTGCCTGGAGTACGGCCTTGCATTGAGACAGGGAGCGGGCCTGTTCAAGCTCGACTTGCCGCGTGTCCTCGACGATGCGTCGAACGACCTCTCGCCGGCGATGCGCAGACTTCTCACGGACTTGTTCGCCGATCTGCGCCGCCTGGAGCAGCGTATCGACGGGATGACGAAAGAGATCGCTGCGATTGCGGACCGAGAAGATGTTGCCCGCCGGCTTATGACGATCCCCGGGATCGGGGCATTAGGCGCCACAGCCCTTCTTGCGGCCGTCGGCAATGGACGCCAGTTCCGGAAGGCTCGTGATCTGGCTGCATGGCTGGGCCTGGTTCCGAGGGAACATTCGACCGGAGGTAAGCAGAAGCTCCTCGGCATCAGCAAGCGCGGGAACCGCTACGTCCGCAAACTTCTTGTGCACGGCGCTCGATCCTGTTTCCGGCACCTGGATCGAACCCGGGACCGTCTTGGAAATTGGCTTGATGGGCTACAGAGTCGAATGCACCCGAACAAGGCGGTTGTCGCGCTCGCCGCCAAGATGGCGCGCATCGTTTGGGTTGTCCTGACCAAGCCGGGCGCGCTCTACGAACGCAGGGATCCTGCATTCGCCTGAAGCTTCCGGCTCGCTTGCAAGGCTCGGGAATAGCGATGACGAAACAGTGGATCAGCATGCTGTAAGCCCTGTGCAAAAAAGCGGGCTTCGTGCGCGAACCATTTATTGGGAACGGCGTGCGCGGATCTCATCATGGCCTGGCTGCAACAGCAGTCCACTCGCGAGAGGCCGGATACATTTACGCAACTGGAATCGTCATCCGCGATGTCGCGGTCCCTTGCACGGACGGGGCGGACCATACATTTTTTGCGGCGACATCCTTCAGTATCGCGTTGTCGAGCATCTGCTCGGCAAGGAGCTTCTTCAGCCGGGCATTCTCGTCCTCAAGCGCCTTCAGGCGGCGGGCGTCCGACACCTCCATGCCGCCGAACTTC
The DNA here is from genome assembly GCA_028823055.1 of Sphingomonas bacterium. GTDB lineage: Bacteria > Pseudomonadota > Alphaproteobacteria > Sphingomonadales > Sphingomonadaceae > Sphingomonas. The sequence continues at coordinate 250 of JAPKCG010000473.1, read as the reverse complement.
GCCTTGAACTTGTAGAAGGTCGCCGACGAGATACCATGCTTGCGGCAGACATCCGCCGTCTTCGCGCCGGCCTCCTGCTCCTTCAGCATTCCAATGATCTGTTCCTCTGTGAACCGTGATGGTCGCATCGTCCGTCTCCGTGATCGACGGACTCTACCCAAATCTGGAGGAAGTTCAGGGTCTCAGGTCAGACTCTAATCTGCCGTGGAGGAAAAACTCAGTGGCAGGTCAGTTCCAGAAGGCACTATGA
>JAPKCG010000472.1 GCA_028823055.1 Sphingomonas bacterium | reverse complement strand
CTGGCGCTGACGCTGGCGGGGATCGTCAGCTTCATGCGGATGGACGTCAACGAACAGCCCGATATCGATTTCCCCGTCGCCTATGTGACGATCAGCCAGCCAGGCGCCGCGCCGAGCGAGCTCGAGACTCAGGTGACCAAGCGCGTCGAGGCGGCTGCGCGCGGGATTCCGGGGATCGACGAGATTCGATCGACGGTGCAGGAAGGCAATTCGACGACGTCGCTGCAATTCGCGATCGGCACGAATATCGATCGCGTCGTCAACGACCTGCGCGATCAGATCACGCAGATCCGCGGCGATTTGCCCGATGGAATCCTGGAACCACAAGTCGGCCGCGTCGATACGACGAATAACGACGTCGCGAGTTTTTCGGCGACCGCGACCGACATGACGGTCGAGCAGTTGAGCTGGTATGTCGACGATACGGTGACCAAGGCGCTGTTGTCGGTGCCGGGACTGGGCGGCGTCCAGCGTCATGGCGGCGTCAGTCGCGAAATCCGGGTCATCCTTGATCCCGCGCGGTTGCAGGCTTATGGCCTAACCGCGAGCGCGATCAACGCGCAGCTGCGCCAGACCAACCTCAACGCCACGGGCGGCAAGGCGGAAATCGCCGGGTCGCAACAGGCGGTACGCGTGCTGGGCAACGCCGCCGACGCCTACGCGCTGGGCAATACGCTGATCGCGACGGGGGGCGGTCGCACAATTCGGCTGTCCGACATCGCCGATGTCCGCGATTCGCAGGCCGAGCAGACATCGCTGTCCGCTATCAACGGCCGTCAGGTCATCAGTTTCGATTTCCAGCGGACGAAGGGATCGTCCGACGTCACGGTGTTCCACGAGGTCGAAGCGAAGCTCGCCGAGCTGGAAAAGCGCAATCCCAACGTCAGGTTCACCCTGTTGTCGACGGGCGTCGACGACACCGAAGCGCAATATGAGGGCGCGATCCACGCGATGATCGAGGGCGCGGTGCTAGCGGTCGTCGTCGTGTTCCTGTTTCTGCGCGATTGGCGCGCGACCGCGATTTCGGCGCTCGCCATACCCCTGTCGGCGATCCCGACCTTCTGGTTCATGGACTTGCTTGGCTTCAGCCTCAACAACATGACATTGCTCGCGCTGGGGCTGGTCGCGGGTGTGCTGGTCGATGATGCCATCGTCGAGATCGAGAATATCGTGCGCCATATGCGGATGGGCAAATCCGCCTATCAGGCCTCGATCGATGCCGCCGACGAAATCGGCCTGGCGGTGCTGGCGACGACGATGTCGATCGTCGCGGTGTTCATGCCGGTATCGGTGATGCCCGGCATTTCGGGGCAGTTCTTCAAGAATTTCGGGCTGACCGTCGTCGCGTCGGTGCTCATGAGCCTCGCGGTCGCGCGGATGGTGACGCCGATGGTCGCGGCCTATTTCCTGAAAGCGCACGGCCATGTCGAAAGCCGTGATGGCTTCGTCATGCGCGCCTACATGCGCACGCTGCGCTGGACGCTCGATCAGACGAGTCAGCAGCGCGCGGCGGCGGCGGGCGGATGGCGTCGCCTTACCTCTATGCTGCGCGATCATCGCGTCTGGGTGATGGGGATGGCGTTCCTCGCGCTGGTGCTGACCGTTTTGATCTTCGCGCAATTGCCGCAGGAATTTCAGCCGACGCAGGATCGCGATCGCAGCACCGCGCTGATCGACCTGCCACCGGGGTCGACGCTGGAACGGACCAAGGTCGTGACCGACAAGGTCGCGCGTGTTCTGGAAAAGGATCCGACGGTCGAGTCGGTTTATCAGCGTACCTTCGTGGGCAGCGGTCGTGTGACCGCCATGCTGAAAAAGGATCGCGAGAAGACCAGCGTCGAATTCGAACGCGGGCTTGCCCCGACGCTGGCGGCGATCCCCGATGCGCGGGTGTCGTTCCGTAATCAGAATGGCTGGGGCGGCAGCACGCGCGACCTCAGCCTGACGCTGGGTGGGGACGATCCCAACACCTTGCAGGCTGCGGCGGACAAGCTGGTCGCGCAGATGGCGTCGCTCAAATCGATCCAGTCGCCGCGCGTCGAAGGCGGGCTGGAACGCCCGGAGATCGTGATCAAGCCACGGATGGACCTTGCCGCCGATCTTGGCGTCACCACCGCAACCTTGTCGAATGCGATCCGCGTCGCGACATTGGGCGATATCGATCAGAATAGTGCGCGATTCTCGCTGTCGGATCGTCAGATCCCGATCCGCGTGGCGCTCGCCGAAAACGCGCGGCAGAAACTGTCGACGATCGAAAATCTGCCCGTGCCGACCGCATCGGGCGGATCGGTGCCGCTCAAGGTGGTCGCCGATATCGGTTTTGGCGCAGGCGCGACACAGATCGACCGGATCATGCAGCAGCGGCAGCTGACCATCGGCGCCGATCTCGCTCCCGGCGTCATCGAGGGCGAGGCGATGAAGCAGATCAACGATCTGCCCGCGCTCAAGAACATGCCGATCGGGGTCAGTCGCCTGACGGTGGGGCAGTCGAAGGCGCAGCATGAGCTGGTCGTGAATATCATTACGGCGGTCGCGGCGGGATTCTTCCTGTTGTTCGCGGTGCTGGTGCTGCTTTATCGCCGGTTCCTGCCACCGTTCGTCAATCTGGGGT
>JAPKCG010000471.1 GCA_028823055.1 Sphingomonas bacterium | reverse complement strand
CGCGGTGCGTGTCACGATCCTCGCAACGCTGATCTTCGCGCTCTTTCTGGCCAATTACGAATTCGGCTGGCTGACGACCGATGCGTTCAACCGTTATGCGCAGTCGGTGCTGGGCACGGTTTAGGCCCGTCCGGCTTATTCCGGGATAGCTTATCCCGGGATAGCTTATCGAAGCCGTTCGATTGCCTGGGCGAGCGCGACATAAAGCTTGCCCATGTCAGATGATAGCAATGTCACGCCCAGCGGTGACCCATCGCGCTGGGCCAGCACCGCGCGCAGCATCCCTTCGAAATCATGGATGTAATGATTGACGTTGTCGCGGAACGCGGCGTTGTCGTCATATAGCCGCGCGATATCGCGCGCATCGCCGGGTTCGAGGATGCGTACCGCACGCCGCGTGAATACCCCGCGATCGCCCTTCAGATACGCCGCCCAGGCGCTGTCCGATACTTCGGGCGCGAAGGTCTTGGTAATGTCGATCGAGGCTGAATTAAGCGATTCGATGAGCAGCGATACGCGGCGCGCAAAGGTGTCGCGGTCATGCTCCTCACGCTCGGCGCGCGCGTCTTCGAACCGGGTTTCGAGCAGCGCGGTCTGATCGGCGATATCGCGGATCTGACCCGCCAGCCGTTCGGTCGCACGTGTCGCCGCATCGACGGCGCCGGCTGTCGCATCGCCGATCGCGGCGACCTGGCGTTCGACGGTATCGCTCGTGACGCGGCGCATCGCGTCCGCACTCGCGGCTTCCAGTGCGTCCGCGGCTTCGGGGATTACTGTAGCCAGCGTTTCGCGCGCCTTGTCCGCTGCGACTGCGGCTGTGTCACGGACGCGGAGCAGCGCATCAACGAGGCGCGGCGCGGCTTCCTCTGCAAAGGCGTTGGTCTTGCCGATCGTATCGTCGACCATCTCACCCAGCGCGTTCGCCTTTTGGCGGCCTTCGGTCAGGGTATCGAGCAGTGTCTTCGACAGATGGTCGAGCGTGCGGCGTTGTTCAGCGATGACGCCGGCAATCGCCTCGATCGCATCATGCGTGCTTTCCGCCGCAGTGACGAGCGCGAGTAGTTCGGGTTTCGCCTGAACAACGACCGCCTTGCTTGCGGAAACCTTCTGGTCGAGCCGATCGAGCGCGTCGGGCAAGGTTTCGTCGATTTCCCGCGCCGCCGAGTCGAGAGCGATCAGCAGCGTTTCCGTCGTACCGATCGTCCGCGTCGCCATCGCTTCGCCCGCCTTCAGCGCCTCGGTCATCGCATCCGCCGAGCCACCAAGCGCACTGATCGATGCGGCGAGGATCTGGGATTTCTCGATGCCCTGAGCATGAAGCACGTCGATCCGTCGTTCGACGTGATCGATTCCCGAACCGAGCCCGGAGAGCAGTTCATCGCTCGCATCGCGCTGTCCTTCCAACCGCTCCGTCACACGGTCGATCACCGATTCGACCTTGGCGATCCGATCGGCGAGTGCGTCGGCGCTGTCGCGCGCGGCACTGTCGAGCGCGGCCTGATTCGCGCTGACCATCGCCAGGATCGCATCGCCCTGCGCCGCGATGCCCTGCCGCGCCTGATCGACCGCATCGGCGGTTCGCCCGAGCAATGCATCCACTGCGGTCGACATGTTCCCGGTTACCGATTCGAGCCGCGCGCCCGCGGTTTCACTTGTCGCTTCCATCCGCGCGATGTGTGCGGCCAGCCGCTGGGCCGCACCGCCCGCCACCAAATCGGCCTCACGCCCGCGATCCGAAAGCGCCGTCAGCTGCGCATCGAGCGCCGCGGCATGTTCGCTCGCCGACAATCCCGCCGTCTCGATGCGCTCGGCGATCGCCTTGGCATCGGCGTGCGCGCGGGGCAGCGAGGCGAGCAGGATATCGACGCTGTGCTTCGCCTTGTCGGCGGCCTCACGCAGCGTCGTGGCATGGCGATCGGCCTGATCGATCTCGCCCGTCAGATTGCGGCCGACCGACGACAGCCGTTCGTTCGCGCCGTCGCCCATCGTCATCAGCGTCTTGATCTGATCGGCCAACGCGTGACGATTAGTCTCCAGCGTCGCAGAAACGGCGGCAACGGTGCGTTCGAGGGACGCGGCTTCCCGTCGCATCGCCCGCGCGGTTTCGCCGAACCGCCGCGCCTCGCGCCGACTTGTCCGCATCGCGAGCAACCAGATGATGCCGATCAACGCCGGCACCATCGCGAGCGATGCCACGAATTGCGCAAGCGCGACGGGGGTCAGAGAGAGAAGAGTATTGCGCGCGAGCCATAGTATCGCGCCGATCCAGGCAAGCCCAGTAATCGCCGCGATCCAGCCGAGCCACGCCCATGACCGGCCATATGATTCGTCTTCCTCAACGACGATCTGGTCGAGGTCGAAGGGTTCCTGCTCCATAAAAGCGTCGGTTTCGGTGGCATCGAGCCCCGAATTGTCCGCCTTGGCGCGGATATCTGCGATCATGGAACCCCCGTTCATCGGCGATATTTACCACGTTTGCGCCACGCTCAAAGGAAAACCGCAACAATTGTTTAAGTATCCGGGGTGTAAAACGACGGGATGGCTTACGACCCCGGTGCGATCGATGCGACTTTGGCGGCGGCGGTCGGCGATGAGCCCGGGCTGATCGCCGA
>JAPKCG010000470.1 GCA_028823055.1 Sphingomonas bacterium | reverse complement strand
TGACGTTGGTGTTGGTAAGTGTGCCCGTTCCGGTCGCCGGATTAATCACGCCGAACGCGAGCGTGCCACTATTGACGGAGCAGGCCGCCAATACGGTCGCTTGCACGGTAAGAACGCCATTTGCCGTCGAGGCGTAAGCGGGAGATCCCGCAAGTGCGATAATGGATAGCGCCAACGCGCCCAGGCTCTTTTGCATCGAAAATCCCAAGGAACGAAATTGTTCCCGAGAAAAATGGCGTGTAGCAATTAAAATTCCGTAGGCGGTAACCCACCGATTTTTCAGCGGTTTTTATAGCGAACCGCCCGATTGCGAACAGGGGTCTTTCGGGGCCTGACATGCCCGATTTCCGGGAAATACACTCATCTTGGCGGTGCTATGGGTCCGCATAGGTCTGAATTGGGAAGGCAGTCCACTATCGCAAAAATTCCGGAAAAAGCGGAAAATAAAGTTCGCAGGACGGCGTGGATGCCGCCGGACTCATTCCAACAAGTGACCCGGCGTAAGGCGGCCATCGCATCAATGCGATGGCGAGCGCGTCCTGGCGTAAGGGATATGATCGCAGATCGCCGCCCCCGCCCGGTAATCTCGATGTGTTGATGGCGACGAACAACTCTGCCGATAACGATGTGACATGCAACGACAAAACGCGTTGACGTAAATCGGGTTGAACTAAACACCTAGCCAAAGCGCTGCCGATTTCTACTATGCCTGGCCTGAACACATCTAGCCTGCGGGTTAAAAAGGGGGCTTGAACACCAAGCTGCATGCCGTCATTCATGCAGAAGCTCGACCGCCCGGCGACGCATAGCAGGCGGCAGTTCTTCCGGAGCGCGCGATACCGCTGCGAAGGGTGAGCGAAATCAGCTCGATGCTCTGATGATCAGCTGCCCCGGCAGGATAGGGTCGACGATCGGCTGGTCTGCGATGCGGCTGATCAGCGCTTCGACAAGGCGTTCGCCGGCGCCGCGATAATCCTGCGCTATCGTCGTCAGCGGGGGTGGGGCCTGGGCGGCGGCAGGAATGTCATCGAATCCGACGACCGCGACATCGTCGGGAATGCGGCGGCCGGTGTCGGTCAGCGCGCGCATCGCGCCGATCGCGATGAGGTCCGATGCGGCGAAGATCGCATCGAACCGGGCGCCACGATCGATCAACTGGTGGATCGCGTCATGCCCATCGGCATCGAGCGACAATGCGTCGACTTTCAGATCGTCGACCGGCGGCAGCCCGGCCTCGGCAAGCGCATCGGCCATTCCGCGATAGCGTTCGCGAAATTCGGGATAATGGTCGGTCGCATCGCCGATGAACGCGATCCGTCGATGGCCGCGCGCGATCAGGTGCCGCCCCGCATCGAGCCCGCCGCGGTAATTGTCGACGCCAATCGTTTGGCCATTGCCATCCAGTTCGACTGCGCCCCAACGGACGAAATGCGTGCCGTGGCGCAGCAATTCCGCCTCGCGTTTGCGATGGACCGCGTAATCGCCATAGCCCAGCAGAATGATGCCGTCCGCCTTGCGGCTATCCTCGTAATCGACGTGCCAGTCGGACGATAATTGCTGGAACGAGGTCAGCAGGTCATAGCCGCGCGCGCTGCACGCGCGCAGAATCGACCCCAGCATCGCGAGGAAAAAGGGATTTATCGATCCGTCGATCGGCAGCGTGTCTTCGAAGAATAACAAGGCGAGGGTACGCGACTGGCCACGGCGTAACGAGGAGGCGTTCTTGTCGACCTTGTAATTGAGCTGTTTGGCGATCGCCTCGATCCTGAGGCGCGTTTTTTCGCTGACGGTGCGGTCGCCGCGGAGCGCGCGGCTGACGGTCGGCTGCGACACTCCGGCGAGCGCGGCGATGTCGAAGGACGTCGGTTTATCGGATATCGCCATGGTCCTCGCGCCTCCCTCTCCGGGCGATCTAGCGCCGCCAATATCCGTTATTAGCCGGTAACGCTGCGGCACGACAGCGATCATGAATACGTATGTCGAATACTGGCATCGACAACCCGGTCGTTCCAATGACGCGTCGCTTATATCGCCCAATCGCGCCTCCAGAACGCGAAAGGGCTGCCGGAGGGGACATCATGACCGACATCAATCGCGTATCGACGACGCGCACCCGCTTTATCGCCAGCGCCAGTGCCGGTGCGATCGGCGCAGCCCTGCTCATCGCGAGCACCAGCGCTGCCCACGCGCAGGCCGACACGGGGGCGGGCAGCAAGGTTCCCGATCCCGCGAACAGCAGTTCGTCCGCCGCAAATCCCAACGAGGCGGTCAACGCCGAGGCTAAGAAGGCTGACAATGCCGCGGTAACGGGCGATGTTACGCCCGCGCAAAATGAGGCAATCGCCCAGAATGTGGGCGGTGCGGTGGCCGATGCGACGGGCAGTGCGGAAACGGGTGACATCGTCGTCACGGGCTTTCGCGCCAGTCTGGAAACCGCGGTCGCGGAAAAGAAGAACCGCGACCAGATCGTCGAATCGATCTCTGCGGAAGACATCGGCAAATTGCCCGACGCCTCGATCGCCGAATCGATCGCGCGGCTTCCGGGCCTGACGTCGCAGCGCGTGTCGGGGCGCGCGAACGTCATTTCGATCCGAGGCTTCTCCCCCGATTTTTCGAC
>JAPKCG010000469.1 GCA_028823055.1 Sphingomonas bacterium | reverse complement strand
GACATGATCGCGGAGAATGACGCGAAGGGCATCGCGCCTGGGTCGAACCTCCTCGAGGAAATCTTCAACAAATACTCGCCGTGCCTGATCCTGATCGACGAATGGGTCGCCTATCTGCGCCAAATCTACCGGGTCGAGGGTCTCCCGTCCGGCTCGTTTGATGCGAACCTCTCGTTCGTCCAATCGCTGACCGAAGCCGTGAAGGCGAGCCCGGGCACATTGCTGGTAGCGTCGCTGCCCGCATCGCAGATCGAGGTCGGCGGCGAAGGCGGCCAGGAAGCTCTGGCTCGGCTGAAGCAGACCTTCAGTCGCGTGGAATCGTCATGGCGTCCGGCTTCGCAGGAGGAGAGCTACGAGATCGTTCGACGTCGGCTGTTCAAGCAGATCCCCGGCGATAAATTCCATCACCGCGACAATACGCTCAAGCAGTTCGCCAAGCTCTATCGCGAGAACTCGAACGACTTCCCGCAAGGCTGCGCCGACGAAGATTATCGTCGAAAGCTGGAGAAGGCCTATCCCATCCATCCGGAGCTGTTCGATCAGCTCTACACGAGCTGGGGCTCGCTGGAAAAATTTCAGCGCACGCGCGGCGTTCTGCGGCTTATGGCGCAGGTCATCCACGAATTGTGGATGAACGGTGACCCGTCCGTGATGATCATGCCGGGCAGCGTCTCAGTCAGCTCGCCGCGGGTCGAACCTGAACTGCTGCACTACCTCGATGTGAGTTGGCAGTCGATCATCGCGGCTGACGTCGATGGCACGGCTGCTACGCCATACAAAGTCGATCAGTCCGCGCCGAACCTCAATCGCTACTCAGCGACGCGGCGCGTGGCCCGGGCGATCTTCATGGGTACGGCGCCGACGCATCAGCAGCAGAATACGGGCCTCGACGACAAGCAGATCAATCTGGGCGTCGTCCAGCCCGGCGAGCGCCCGGCCATTTTCGGTGATGCGCTGCGACGGTTGACCAACCAAGCCAAGTTTATGCACGCCGACCTCGGTCGGTACTGGTACTCGATGTCAGCCAGCCTCAACCGCATCGCGGCGGATCGTGCCGCGCAGCTTGAGAGCGCGCTGGTCTTGATGACCATCGACAATGAGTTGACGAAATACATAAACGGCATCGCTGACCGTGGCCATTTCGACGCCGTGCAGGTGGCGCCTTCGACATCGGCGGAGGTGCCCGATGAGGCGGGCGGTGTTCGCGCTGTCGTGCTGGGTGTCGCCCATCCCCATACCGGACGCGACGGATCCGAGGCGCTGACCGAGGCTAAAGAGATCTTGATCCAGCGCGGCAGCACGCCGCGCGTTTATCGCAATATGCTGGTCTTCATCGCGGCCGAGGCACGGCAGCTCGACAACCTCAAGGACGCCGTCCGCTCGGCCTTGGCATGGGGCGAGATCGTTCGCGATACGGATCGGCTCAACCTGACCCAGAGCGACAGCGCGCTGGCCAAAGCGAAGCTAACCGAGGCCAATGAAACCGTGAAGACCCGGCTGAAGGAGGCGTGGTGCTACCTTCATTATCCGGTTCAGGAGAGCGCCCAGGCCGAGGTCGAGTGGGTTTCGGGCAAGGTGCCGGCCCAGGACGGTCTGTTGGCGCGAGCAAGCAAGAAGTTGGTGGCGGAGGAGGGGCTGCTCCCCGAGCTTGGCCCCACTCGCCTTGACCGAGACCTCCAGAAATACATCTGGAACGGCAAGCCGCATCTCTCGCTCAAAGATCTGTGGGAATATCTGAACCGCTACACCTACCTGCCCCGGCTTAAGAACCAGGCTGTGCTGGTGAAGACGGTGCAGGCCGCCATTACGGGAATGCTGCCAGGGCCGTTTGGCTATGCGGAGCGGTGGGACGACAAGACCGACACCTATCTGGGCCTGGCGATCGAGCGCGCCACCAACGCCGCCGTTGTGATCGACAGCGACAGCGTCATCATCAAACCTGACATCGCTGAAGCGCATCGTCCGGCGCCGGTGCAGCCCGGCCCGCCCCCCGTTGCAGGCGCTCCCGCGAGTCCAGAAGGTGTGCCCCCGGCTGCTGGTCCTGCGGATGGAACGCCGGATGCCCCGGCACCGGAGCGTAAGCCGACCCGGTTTTTCGGGACCGTCATGATCTCGGCCGAGCGACCGGCGCGCGAAATCCATCAGATCGTTGAAGCGATCGTGGAGCAACTCACGACGATCCCGGGCAGCGAAGTGACGCTGAAGCTGGAGATTGATGCGGAGGTGCCGGGAGGCCTCGATCGGGCAAAAGTCCGCACGCTTATCGAGAACGCTAACACTTTGGGGTTCATCGACAAAAGTATCGAGTAAAGGTCATCAACCCTTAAGCATCGCAAAATTATCGTGCTGATAATTGGCGTGTACGAGTAAGCTGGCGATGTCGATCTTGGGTATCAAATGACGGCTGGCGTAAAACCCAGTCGCCGCCTTGGCCTCGATCTGGCGTCTATTCGCTTGGCGCTTTCCATTGCCGAACATCGAAGTCTTCGCCGCGCCGCCTCCGTGATCGGCATCAGCGAGTCGGCACTGAGCCACCGGCTGCGCACACTCGAAGACGTTCTCTGTGGATCGGCGTGGAAAAAGGACCCCGGTAGCGGGGTGATCGGCGTCGAAAAAG
>JAPKCG010000468.1 GCA_028823055.1 Sphingomonas bacterium | reverse complement strand
TGCGCTGCTCGCCACGGACCTCGGACATGCCGACCGCGCCCGCGGCGCTGGCGACCGCGCGAGTCCCGGTGCAGGAAAGCGCGACCGCGATCGCCTATGTCAAGGATGCGCAATGGTCCGAACCGCCCGCGTCGCTGTTCGCGCGGCTGGTCGGCGATACGATCACCGCGCAGACGCCCATGGTCGTGCTGAGTTCGATCGAATCGATCGGCGAACCCAGCGCCACGTTGACCGGCGCGTTGCGCAATTTCGGCATCGACGCCGCGACGCGTGAGGCGATCGTGACCTATGACGCGGCGCTGACCCAGCCGGGACAGAGCAGCATCGTCAAGCGCCGGTTCGAGGCGCGCGTGCCCGTCGCCGCGATCGATGCGCCCAGCGCGGGCGTCGCGCTCAACAGCGCGGCCAACCAGGTCGCGGGCGAAGTCGCGGTCTGGGTAGCCGGATCGCGTTGATCGTCGCGTTGCGGTCGAACGGATATTGATCCACCGCTATCGCCAAACCGCCGCGCGACCGGCATGGTCGCGGCGATGACCGATACCGGATTTTACGATGCGCTGATCCGCGCGCCCCTGTTTTCGCTCGCGGCGCTGATCTGGGTGATCGCGCTGGTCCGGATTGCGGGCGTCAGGTCGCTGTCGAAAATGACGGCGTTCGACTTCGTCATCACGCTGGCGACGGGTTCGCTGCTGGCGGCGGCGGCGGGAGCAGCGACCTGGACGACGTTCGTCCAATCGCTCGCGGCGATGACGGTGCTGATGGCGGCGCAGGTGGGGCTGACCTTCGCCCGCCGCATCCCACTCGTCCGCCACATGATCGAGAACGAGCCGTTGCTGTTGATGCGCGACGGCGCCTATGTCGAGCGCGCGCTGCGCGAAGGGCGCGTCACGCATGAGGATTTGCGCGCCAAAATGCGCGAGGCGAATCTGAGCGGGCCGGAGGATGTCGCGTTCATGATCCTGGAGACGACGGGCGACATTTCGATCCTGACGCATAGCGACCTGGGCGAGAAAATGACGCGCGGGGTTCGCGGGATCGATCGATGACGGCATGATGGCACCGATGCGACCCGCAGGACAACGATTTTCGGGCAAGCGGGGCGAGCGGTCCGTTTCCGCGACGCGGGAGGGCGATCTTGTGCTCGACCGGCGTAGCGGGATCGGCGTGTGGCAATCGCTCGGATTCCGCGCGCTGCTCGTTGCCGGACTGCTTGGTATCGCGCTGCTCGGCCATTGGCTCGATCGCGAAGGGCTGCGCGACAATGCTGACGGCAGCATCTCGTTCCTCGACATCGTCTATTTCACGACGGTCACCGTCACTACCGTCGGCTATGGCGATATCGTTCCGGTCACGTCGACTGCGCGGATGTTCGACACATTCGTCGTCACGCCGATCCGTCTGTTCGTGTGGCTAATTTTCCTGGGTTCGGCCTATACCTTCGTGCTGAGGCATAGCTGGCAGAAGATAAGGACCAAGATCATCGGACGCGCGCTCGACGACCATTATATCATCTGCGGCTATGGTGCGGGGGGATCGGCGGCGACCGAGGAACTGCTGCGCGAGGGGATCGATCCGACGCGGATCCTGGTGATCGACAAGGATGCCGAACGGGTCACGCTGGCCCGGTCGATCGGCGTCACCGTGCTGGAGGGCGATGCGACGCACGACGAAACGCTGGAGACGGGGTTCGTCGCGCGGGCGCACAGCGTGCTGGTGTCGATGGGGCGCGACGATACCGCGGCGCTCGTCGTGCTGAGCGCGCGGCGGCTCAACCCCGACGTGCCGATCAGCGTCAGTATCCGCGCGGCGGAGAATGAGGATCTGCTGCGTCAGGCGGGCGCGCGGTCGGTGATCAATCCGGTCAGTCTGGGCGGGCATCTCCTCGCCCGGTCGTCGCAAAGCGTCCATGCGGTCGATTGTCTGCGCGACCTTGCCTCCGCCGATGGCCGCGTCGTCATCGTCGAACGCGCGGCGAAGGCGGACGAGGTCGGCGTGGCGCTGCGCGCGATCACCAGCGGGCTCGGCCTGCGGCTGATCCGCGATGGTGACGTGATCGGCGTGCTCGACCAGGGCGAACCTGTGATCCGTGACGGCGATACGATCGTCGAGATCGTCGCGGTCGCGCGGCGCTAACGCACGGGCATGGCCCGGCATCGGTGCCGAATATGTGCAGATGATGTCGAACACCGTCGGCAGAAGTGGGGAACGAAAGTCATGCGCGCCGGGTTAGCCATCGCTATGCAGATTTCCGTCTTGACCGCCATCGGCACCTGACGGGTGCGCGCCTGGTTCTTACGCCTCGCCGATAAACTCGGCAGCAGCTATTGGTTCATCCCCAGCGTCATGGCGGTGTGTGCGATGATCCTCGCATCGGGCATGATCGTGCTCGACGTCACGCATGGGTCGGCTTGGATCAAATCGATCCCGTTCCTGTATCAGGCCCGGCCGGAAGGCGCGCGGCAGATGCTGTCGTCGATCGGCGGGTCGATGATCACGGTCGCTGGTACGGTGTTTTCGGTGACGATCGCGGCGGTCGTCTATGCATCGGGCCAGTACGGCCCGCGCCTGCTGACCAATTTCATGCGCGATCGCGGCAATCAGGTGACGCTGGGCACGTTCAT
>JAPKCG010000467.1 GCA_028823055.1 Sphingomonas bacterium | reverse complement strand
ACCTGTGGCCTCTGCCTTCGGAGGGCAGCGCTCTATCCAGCTGAGCTACGGGTGCCTGGGCGCAAGCGCGTAGCAAAGCGTTGCGCGATGCGCCAGCGGTTATCGTCGGGGCTTGGCCAGCGTCACCGGCTGAAACTTGCCGAGGCCACAGCTAGCCCCTCGTGCGCCGCCGGTCTGATAGAGGACGGTGATGATATCGGTCGAACATAGCTGGCCGAGCGAGGTCGCGTAAGCGAACCGCTGCTCGAAACCCAGGCCGGGACATGCATCAGGCAAGACGTTGCGAAACGCCTTGCGCCCGCTCGTGACGAAATCGATCGTGCGATCGTCGCGCACGCGGGTTTCGCGGATCGAGCGGAGCGGGATGCAGCTCTTCGCAGGACCGGTCTCGGTCGCGACCGGCACGCGTTCGTGACCTCGCGTCGCGACGGCCGCGGTTGTCAGGGTCACCGACAGGATGGTCGCAGTCAGATAATGATTCACGGCGGCACTCCTCGCCATGTCCTCAGGGCATCGGCGTCTTGGGTTTGAACGCGCAAAGATCGGATACGATGCATCGCCAGCATTCGGGGCGCCGCGCCTTGCACACATAGCGCCCGTGCAGGATCAGCCAATGGTGCGCATGGCGGCGGAACGGCTGCGGCGTCGCCTTGTCGAGCGCTTTTTCGACGCCGAGCGGAGTTTTGCCGCGCGCCAGCCCGGTGCGATTGCCGACGCGGAAAATGTGCGTGTCGACTGCGAAGGTTTCCGCGCCGAACGCGGTGTTCATGACGACGTTGGCGGTCTTGCGTCCGACGCCGGGCAATGCCTCCAGCGCGTCGCGATCATCAGGCACCGCACTATCGTGATGGGCGATCAGCGCTTCGGACAAGGCGATGACGTTCTTCGCCTTGGTATTGAACAGCCCGATCGTGCGGATATGCCGTTTCAGCGCCTCTTCGCCAAGCGCGACCATCGCCACTGGTGTCTCGACTTACTCGAACAGCGCGTGGGTCGCATTGTTGACGCCGACATCTGTCGCCTGCGCCGACAACACGACCGCGACGAGCAATTGATAGGCATTGCCCGATTCGAGCTCGGTCTCGGGATGCGGATTCTCGGCCGCGAGCCGGGCGTAAAACTCGACGATATCGGCTTTCTTCACCGGCTTACAGCCCCAGCACGTCGCTCATCCGGTATCGTCCGGGCGGCTGCGTCGCGAGCCAGAGCGCCGCGGTCACCGCACCGCGCGCGAACAGCCCCCGATCATCGGCGCGGTGGACGAGTTCGATCCGTTCGCCCTCGGTCGCCAGCACGACGCTGTGATCGCCGACGACCGATCCCCCGCGCACCGACGACAACCCGATCGTTCCTTCACTCCGCGCGCCGGTCAGCCCGGCACGCCCGTCGACGCGCAATTCGCCAAGCGACGCCCCCCGCCCCGCCGCCGCCGCCTCGCCGAGCAGGATGGCGGTGCCCGAGGGCGAATCGACCTTGTGGCGGTGATGCATCTCGACGATCTCGATATCCCAATCAGGGCCGAGCAGCGCCGCGGCATCGCGCACCAGCCGTGCGAGCAAGGTGATGCCGAGCGAGGTATTGCCCGTCTGCAGCACCGCGATCTCGGCAGCGGCATCATCGATCGCGGCCTCTTCGGCGTGCGTCAGCCCCGTCGTTCCGATGACGATCGGCGTCCTGGCGGCGCGGGCGGCGGCCAGATGCGCGACCAGTCCGCCTGGAATCGAGAAATCGACGAGGACATCGGCGGTTTCGGCGAGCGGCGCGGGGTCTTCCCCCGCATCGGTGCCGCCCGCATGGGTAGCGCCCATCGCCTCGATCGAATCCGCAATCGCGCGGCCCATTCGTCCCGCGCTGCCATAAATACCGATCGCGGTCATCGCTGCGAATTCCTGCTGTTCATCCCGCCCCTCTCGCACGGTTCGCCGCGCCGGGGAACGGGGTTCAGGCGCGGGAAAGCAGCTGCGCACGCTCCGCCAGCCGATCGACCGCGGCGACATGGATGCCCGGCGTCGTGACGAGGACGCCGAATGCGCGGGGATCCGGCTTATTGAAGCGCAGCCCCCCGCCCAGTGCATCGGTGACGCTGGCCCCTGCCTCGCTTGCGATCAGGACGGCGGCGGCGATGTCCCATTCGCTCCCCCAACGCAGCGTTGCGAGAAGGTCGGCCTCATCCGCCGCGACCATCGCGATGCGAAGCGCAATCGAATTGGGTTTAGCGACGATGGTAAAATCGCGGTCGAGCCGGGGCAGAGCATCGGCGGGCACTCGCGCACCCGCCAACGTGGTGCGATCACCCACGCCCAGCACGACGCCGTTGCGCCGCGCGCCCGCGCCGATCCGCGCGCACCAGCGTTCACGCCGGGCGGGTGCATCGAGCACCGCGATCGTCGGGCGACCGTTCTCGACCAGCGCGACCGACACTGCCCAGCCTTCGCGCCCACGGATATAGTCGCGCGTTCCGTCGATCGGGTCGACGACCCAGACGCGATGCTGACCCAACCGGTCGGCATTGTCCGCCGTCTCCTCGGACAACCACCCCGCATCGGGCAGCAGGCCCGCAAGCCGCGCGCGGAGCATTCGGTCGACGTCGAGTTCGACCTCGCACACCGGGCTGCCCGGTTCTTTTTCCCAAC
>JAPKCG010000466.1 GCA_028823055.1 Sphingomonas bacterium | reverse complement strand
ACCAGAATCCGCCGATCGCAACGCCGAGAAGCGCGCGACCGGCCATGAACACCAGATAACTTGGCGCGAACGCGACGACGACGCCGGACAATACCAGCAGGCTGGTCAGAACGACCAGCACGATCCTACGATCGATCTTGCCCAGAACGGAGGACAGTGAAAGGCTGGTGATGACCGCGAACAGTCCGGATACGGCGATCGCCTGCCCGGCCTTACCCTCGCTGAGGTTCAGTGTCTGCGCAATCGGGCTGAGCAGGCTGACGGGCATGAACTCCGACGCGATGAGCACAAAGCTGCACAGCGCCATCGCGTAGACGGCGCCCCAGCGGGCGGGTTGATCGTCGTGATGCGCGGTGTCGGTTTTCGCGACTGCTGCGATGGGACTTGCCATGATGGCTCTCCAGGTTGTGCCAGATGCGCCCGGATCCGCAGGGGGAGGGGATTACCACCGATCCGGGCGCTCGCGCCGTGCAGGTTCAGGGACGAACCGTCGGCGGCGATGAAAATTATGTAAGGGAGGATGACCAGCGCGACAATTCGGTCGGGCGTTGATGCCACTGTGAGCGGTGTTCATGTATGCCATGCAGGGCGGAACATCATTATGTGTGCCGGAACCAAGCGATCCTGCCGTCCATGCCTTGTACCGGTCAGGGTCGGATCGCCTGGATAATGGCGCAGCCGCGCGTCTCGTCGACGCTGGTCGGCGCCCGCACCTTAAGGCTGCCTCGCTCCAAACTCGATGATCGTCAGATCCGCCGCCCGAATGACGTGAGCGCTCTCTTACCCAGCTTCAGCGCCGAACTGACATGGGTAGCCAGGCTGCGGATAATGTTCGGAGGCCAAGACCTGCGCGACTGGGAATGATGGTGCCGCCGATCTCAGAGCGCCGCCTCAATAAATCCTTGCCGCTTTCTTCAACAGCCTCGACCGATTTTTGACGCTGGCGTTTACGCCGAACCTTCCGATCAGAGCGACCATCCCCCATCGACAGACACCGCGGCACCTGTAACGAACGCGCCCAAGTCAGCGCTCATCCAAAGCACGGCGTCAGCAATTTCCTCCGGCTTGCCCAAACGCCCGACCGGCTCAAGATCGATCGCCTTCTGGATATCTCCGTCCGTGAAGCGATCCATCATCGGCGTTTCGATGTTGCCCGGCAGCACCGCATTCACACGGATGTTCCGCTTGGCGTAATCAAGCGCCGCGGCCTTGGTCAGGCCGATGATGGCGTGCTTGGACGCGGTGTAGGACGCACCGCCCGCCACTCCGCGGACACCGGCACCCGAAGACGTGTTGACGATCACGCCGCTACCCTGACGCACCATCTGCGCCAGCTCATGCTTCATGCAGACAAACGTGCCGCGCAGGTTGATGTCGAGAATGCGATCCCACTCGGCTAGTTCGATCTCGTGAACGGGCGCGGCCTTGTTCTCGACGCCGGCATTGTTGAAGGCGATGTCGAGTCGACCGAAAGTCTCGACCACCCGGCCGATCGCCGCCTCGACCTGATCCGGCTGAGACACGTCGCAGGCGATGGCCAAGGGGCTCGACCCGGCCTTTCTCAGGGCATCCGCCGTTTCGGAAAGAGCGTCCTCGGTGCGGTCCAGGATGGCGACACGGGCGCCCTCGGCCGCAAAGGCGATAGCCGTCGCTCTTCCGATGCCGCTGGCGGCACCCGTTATAAAAGCGACCTTGCCGCCGAAACGATGGTGATCAGACATGCGAATATCTTTCGGTTGGTGGGGAAGAATGGGTGATCAGGCGACCATCGTCGCACCGGCAGCCTGACGCGGCTTGCCAAATACGGGGAAGACGCTCGCTTCGCCGTAGTCGACGGCGGCGACCGATCCTCCAAGCGTCGCCATGTCGGCTTCACTGATCTCGAAATCGACGGCAGCATTGCTTCGCATGTGATCGGCGTTGCTCGACTTGGGCAGGGGGACCAGACCGAGTTGCAGACAGTAGCGAATGCAGAGTTGCGCTACGCCGACGCCGTATTTGGCCGCGAGTTCGACAAGCGCGGGATGCTGTAGCGCCGCGCCATGTGCGACCGGCGAATATGCCTCGACCAGCACGTCCTGCGCACGGCAATAGTCGAGAAGGTCGAACGGCGTGTTGCCGACATGCGCCAAAACCTGATTGACGGCAGGCCTCACCGCGCCATGCCGCAGGATATTGTCGAGGTCGGCGCGTTCGAAGTTCGAGACGCCGATCGCGCGGAGCTTGCCAGCCTGCCGCGCCTCCTCCAGCGCGCGCCATGCTTCGAGGTTGCCGGCGTCGAAGTCGCCATCCTCGCGGAAATCGGTCCACGGCTGCGGGCTATGAATCAGCATCAGGTCGATGTGATCGAGCCCGAGTGCCTGAAGCGAGCCGTCGATACGGTCCTTCGCATCGGCGTAGCTCTTGGACTCCGCGACGAGCTTGGTGGTGACAAACAGATCGCCTCGCGAAACGCCGCTGGCCCGTAGCCCCTCGCCGACCCCGCGCTCGTTCCCGTAAGCCTGAGCCGTGTCGAAATGGCGGTAGCCGATAGCGATCGCATCGCTAACGACCTGCACAACGGCGGCGACATCGATCCGCCATGTGCCGAGACCGAGCTTCGGGATCGCCGATTTGCTCCGATCGTTCGCCTTGAGG
>JAPKCG010000465.1 GCA_028823055.1 Sphingomonas bacterium | reverse complement strand
CGCATTACCAGCGACATCACCGAGTCGAATGGTTCGTCGTCGATGGCGTCGGTGTGCGGCGGCTCGCTCGCGATGATGGACGCCGGCGTGCCGCTCAAGCGTCCCGTGTCGGGCATCGCGATGGGCCTGATCCTCGAAGGCAAGGACTTTGCGGTTCTCTCCGACATTCTGGGTGACGAAGATCATCTCGGCGACATGGACTTCAAGGTCGCAGGGACCAGCGAAGGCATCACCTCGCTCCAGATGGACATCAAGATCGCCGGGATCACCGAAGAGATCATGAAGGCCGCACTGGCGCAGGCGAGCGAGGGGCGCGCGCACATCCTCGGCGAAATGGCCAAGGCGCTCGACCATACGCGCGAAGAGCTGTCGGCTCACGCTCCCCGCATCGAAACCTTCACGATCGACAAGTCGAAGATCCGCGAAGTCATCGGCACCGGCGGCAAGGTCATCCGCGAGATCGTCGCGCAGACCGGCGCGAAGGTCGATATCGACGACGAGGGCGTCATCAAGGTCTCCTCGTCCGACACCGCGCAGATCGAAGCCGCGATCAAGTGGATCAAGGGCCTCGTCGAGGAAGCGGAAGTCGGCAAGGTCTATGACGGCAAGGTCGTCAACCTCGTCGATTTCGGTGCGTTCGTGAATTTCATGGGCGGCAAGGACGGCCTCGTCCACGTGTCCGAAATCAAGAACGAGCGCGTCGAGAAGGTCTCCGACGTCCTGAGCGAAGGCCAGGAAGTCAAGGTCAAGGTCCTCGAAATCGATCCGCGCGGCAAGGTTCGCCTGTCGATGCGCGTCGTCGACCAGGAAACCGGGGCTGAGCTGGAAGACACCCGTCCCGCCCGCGAACCGCGCGGCGATCGTGATGGTGGTGGCCGGGGCGACCGTGGTCCACGTCGCGACGGTGAGCGTGGCCCCCGTGGTCCGCGCCGCGACGGCGACCGTGGCCCCCGTGGCAATGCCGGCGGCGGTGAGCGCAGCGGCGGCGACCGCCCCCGCCGCGACCGCAGCGAAGGCGACAAGAATGACGGCCCCGCGCCCGATTTCGCCCCCGCTTTCCTGAATAGCGACCGCGACTAAGCGACACGTTTCGACGGACCGTCGCGACACGAAGGCCCCGGCAGCGATGCCGGGGCCTTTTTCATGCGCAAACCCGCGCCGCCGGGAAAATTTTAATAGCCAGCCTGGCATAATGTCAAGTGTGGTTGACATACTCAGATAGAATGGGTAAAGCGTGCTTGTCATTTGAACAAGGGAGCTTTCCACATGGCTACTAAGGCCGCAAAAAACTATCAACGGCGTTTTCTCGTGACGATGATCGCCTATGTCGCGGTGCTATTTGCCAGCACCTGGACCGTGAAGACGTTCGCGCCGACGGGCATGCCGCTCGTCGCGCTGTCGATCCTGCCCGCCTTGCCCGTGATCGCCGCGATGATCGTCATGGGCCTTTATCTGGTCGAGGAGACGGACGAATTTATCCGTCAACGCCTCGTGTCCGCGATGTTGTTCGGGATCGGCGTCGTGCTGTCGGTCTCGACGGTGCTGGGGCTGCTCCAGTATAACGACCTCGTCGCGCGGGTGGACGTCTTCTGGGGCTTTCCGATCTGGTGCTTCGCCTGGGGCCTGTCGCAATGCTGGCTGACGTGGCGTGATGCGCGCGCGAGCACGGGCGAATGAACAATCGCCTTCGCGTGTTGCGTGCCGAACGCAAATGGAGCCAGCAGCAGCTTGCCGAGCAACTCGAAGTATCGCGGCAAAGCGTCAACGCGATCGAGACGGGCCGGTACGACCCCTCGCTGCCGCTGGCGTTCAAGATTTCCGATCTCTTCGACATGCCGATCGAGGCGATCTTCACCAATCCATCGAAGGATACCGATATATGACCCGTCGCAACCGCCTCATCGCCTCTTGTGCCGCCGCTGCGGTGATCGTCATCGGCGGGGCGAGGCACAGCGCGGGCGCCACCCCGATGTCGGCGGAGCCAGCCACCCCGATGCCGGCGGCGCTAACCCAGCTCGACCATATCTCGATCCAATCGATCGGGTCCGGCCCATCGATATTCCTGATCCCCGGGCTTTCCAGCCCACGCGCCGTCTTTGACCGGATCGCCCCCGTACTGGCGGCGAAGCACACCGTCCATCTGGTCCAGGTCAATGGCTTTGCGGGCGATGATCCGCGCGCCAATGACGCGCCGGGCATTCTGGAGGGCATCGTCGCCGATCTCGACGGCTTCATCGCGGATCGAAAGCTAAAGGCCCCCGCGATCGCCGGGCATTCGATGGGAGGGCTGGTCGCGATGATGCTCGCCGCGCATCATCCCGATCGGATCGGACGCCTGATGATCATCGACGCGCTGCCCTTTTTCGGCACGGTGATGGGCGCTCCCTCGGTCGAGGCGATCCGCAGTCGCGCGGAAACGATCCGCTCGCAGCTGATCGCAGCCGCCGGTCCGGCAAAGACCGATCCGGTGACCGTCGATCCGGGCGGCATCTGGTCGAATACGCCAGCGGGTCGGATACGGGTCGCGAACTGGTCGCGAAAGGCCGATCCCCGCGTCGTCGCGCAGGCGATATACGAGGACATGACCACCGACATGCGCCCCGAACTGGCAAAGATCACCGCGCGACCGTTCACCGTCC
>JAPKCG010000464.1 GCA_028823055.1 Sphingomonas bacterium | reverse complement strand
GGAACGGCGTGCGCGTTTCGGCTTCAGTTGCCGCGATTGCGACCGCCTTTATTGGAGCGAGAGCGACGGGCGCCGCTGCTGCTGAGGGCCCTGCCGCCCCTGGAGCGGTTGCGCCAGATGCAGCGAACGCCTCGACGTCCTTGCGACGAACGACGCCGTTGCGACCAGAGCCAACTACGAATGCCAGATCGATACCCAGGTCGCGGGCGACGCGACGCGCGCTCGGGACGGCGAGGATTTTCTCGCCGGCGGCGCGAACGGGTGCCGCCGCGACGGGTGCTCCGACCGGTGCAGCGGGTGCAGCTGCCGGGGCAGCAACGGGCGCGCTTGCGCCCGTGCTCAAGTGGAAGATCACGTCGCCCACGGGGACCACGTCGCCAGCTTCGGCGAGGAGCTTAGTGATGGTGCCGGCTGCCGGTGCGGGGACTTCGACCGTGGCCTTGTCCGTCATCACTTCGACGATCGGTTGGTGCTCTTCGACGGTGTCGCCGTCGGCTACGAGCCACTGGACGATCTCGCCTTCGGCGATACCCTCGCCAACGTCGGGCAACTTGAACTCGATAAGCGCTCCGCCTGTTGAGGCCGCAGCGGCAGGCATCGCAGCGGCGGGCGCAGCAGCGGCAGGCGCAGCGGCGGACGCAGCCTCGAGATGGAAGATCACGGCACCAACGGGCACCACTTCGCCTTCGGCGGCCAGAAGCTTGCTGATCGTTCCGGCGGCGGGCGCGGGCACCTCGACGGTGGCCTTGTCCGTCATCACCTCGACGATCGGCTGGTGCTCTTCAACGATGTCGCCTTCGGCTACGAGCCACTGGACGATCTCACCTTCCGCAATGCCTTCACCAACATCGGGTAGTTTGAATTCGAGAGTCATTTGTATTCGCTTGGGTTGGGGTCGCTCGAAGGAGCGGCCCACTGTTCTGATTGGAACGTTGTTGGTTTAGAATCCAAAGACCTTTTCGATGGCATCGATCACACGACGGGCATCGGGTAGGTAATGGTGCTCGAGAGTGTTCGGGAACGGAGTGTCAAAACCGGTGACGCGCAGGACGGGCGCCTCCATATATTCGATGGCGCGCTCGGCGACAATCGCGCTGATCTCGCCAGCGTAACCGCAGAAGCGGGGAGCCTCGGTAACAGTCACGACGCGGCCGGTGCGCTTAGCTGCCTCGACCACACCATCCTCGTCAAGAGGAAGCAGTGTACGCAGGTCTATCACGAGAACCGAGATGCCTTGTTCAGCCGCCATCGCCGCGGCCTTTTCAACCACCGGCACCATCGCGCCGTAGCAGAAGACCGTCACGTCGTCGCCCTCTTTGACGGTGCGTGTCGTCGACAGATCGACGGTGTAGTAGTCCTCGGGGACCTCGCCTTTGACCGAGCGGTAGAGCGCTTTCGGCTCCATGAACAGCACGGGGTCGGGGTCTTCAATCGATGCAAGTAGCAGGCCTTTCGCGTCGTAAGGCGTGGAGGGAATCACGACTTTCATGCCGGGCGTGTGACAGAAGTAGGCCTCGCCGGATTGACTGTGATAAAGACCGCCGCGGATACCGCCGCCATAAGGCGTGCGGATCACCATTGGGGCTGTGTACTGGCCACCAGAGCGATAGCGCAGCTTCGCAGCTTCCGAAACGATCTGGTCGAACGCCGGGAAGATGAAGTCCTGGAACTGGATCTCCGCGATCGGGCGCATGCCGTTCATCGCCATGCCAATCGCAGCGCCGATGATGCCGTCCTCTGAAAGGGGGGTGTCGAAGCAGCGTTCGTCACCGAACTCCTCTTGAAGTCCGCCCGTTGCCAGGAACACGCCACCCTTGCGGCCGACGTCCTCGCCGAACATGAGCACCGATTCGTCCCGCCGCATGGCGGTCCTAAGGCCGTCGTTAACGGCACCGATAAGTGTTTGAATAGCCATTGATTTAGAGGGGGAAGGCGCCGTCGCCGGACGCGGCTTCGCCAAGGCGGTTTGCTAGCTCGAAGCTGGCCTCGCCCTGCTTGCGGATGTGTGCGGGAATCTCAGCGTACACGTCGCTGAAGATGGTTTCGAGCTTGGGGGGTGCGGTCGCCGCGGCCACTTTTGCAGCCGCGTCGATCTCGGCTAGGCAGTCGGCACCAATCTGCACGCCTTTCTCTGCATCCCAAAGACCGCGCGTACTTAGATACTTCTCGAAGCGGTCGATCGGGTCTTTTTGCGCCCACTCTTCCACGACTTCCTTCGGCACATAGGTCGAGGGATCATCGGAAGTCGAGTGACCACCCATGCGGAAGGTAACGGCCTCGATCAAAGTCGGTCCGTCGCCTGCACGAGCGTAGGCTGCGGCCTCTAGGGTCGCCTCGCGAACAGCAAACACGTCGTTGCCGTCGACCGTGATCGCGCGCACGCCATAGGCAATGCCCTTGATCGCATAGCCATCCGATGCCGTCTGCTCGTGAGCGGGCAGGGAGATCGCATAGCCATTGTTCTGGCAAAGGAACACGACCGGTGACTTCCACACGCCGGCGAATGTCAACGCCGAGTGGAAACCGATTGTCGACGTGCCGCCGTCGCCGAAGCTGGCCAGCGCGACCGTGTCCTCGCCGCGCAGCTTCGCAGCGTGGGCCGCGCCAACCGCCTGGGGCAGCTGCGTTCCGAGTGGTGACGAGATCGA
>JAPKCG010000463.1 GCA_028823055.1 Sphingomonas bacterium | reverse complement strand
CGAACAGGATCAACGCCGCGATCACCGCGAACAGCACGAAATTCTGGCGGTCGTTATTGTTCAAGATCTAACCCCAATCGTCATGGAACGGGATCCGGCCCGTACCCACCCCAGGGATGGCAGCGCGCGATCCGTTTCGCGGCAAGCCAGCCCCCCTTCAGCGCGCCATAGCGGCGAAGCGCGGTAATTGCATAGGCCGAACAGCTTGGACTGTACCGACAGGATGGCGGCAGAATCAGCGACGGACCCAATTGCCAGCTGCGCGCGATGAGAATCAGGAACCGCGCAATCACCGCGCGACCTTTACCAGCGCCTTGGCAAGTTCCGCACGCATCGCGTTGTAATCGCGCTCGATCCCCCCCATCCGGCCGATCAGGACATGGTCCGCGCCAGATAGGCCGTCGGTGGGCAACAGTTCACGCGCAAGCGCGCGCAAACGCCGTTTCATCCGATTGCGGACGACGGCGTTCCCGATTTTCTTGGTGACGGTATAACCAACGCGAATCGCTGCGTCGCCGTCGCGGCGATCGCGCACGAGAAGGACGAATCCCGGCATCGGTGCCCGTTTGCCCGCATTCGCCGCGAGAAAATCGCGGCGTTTGGTCAGCGTGGTTACGCCGACAGCTTCTTGCGACCGCGATTCCGGCGAGCGCGGATCACCGACCGGCCGCCGACCGTCGACATGCGCTGACGGAAACCGTGGCGGCGTGCCCGGACCAGGTTGCTCGGCTGAAAGGTCCGCTTCATGGGTCATTCCTCGAATACGTCTGAATAGAAAATGGCCGCCACGTGGGACGGCCTTGCTGAGGTGCGCTTAGCGAGAGAGGGGAAACAAGTCAATTGGAGGCCGCGCCCCGGTCGATCCGATCCTGATGCGCCGCCCTCGCCACGACGTCCCTGGCGCGTGCACGGCGACGCAGCGCGGAAGGACGTCGCATCGTCCGGTCCAGCAGGTCGCCGATCCGGGGCCAGCGCCGCTTGGCGCGCGCGAAACGGCGTCGTGCCCAGTGCGAATTGCGCAGGATCAAAATGAGGCCGCCCGCAAAGAAAAAGATACCGCCAGGCCCCGGCAGCGGGCCGATGACGCAGCCGAGAATGATCAGGAGCACGCCCCCGACGAGCTGAATGGCGCGGCTGACGGGATGGCGGTTCATGCTTCATCAGGTGGGGGGGCACCGATCGCTGCGCAAGAACTATCGGCGACGCGCCGCCGACCATTCCCCGCCAGACGGAATCGACTATGTTGGCACCATCGGGTTCGGGGGGGGCGTGGGTTGGCGACGATCGTACAGACAGTGGCGTATCTGGGGCTGGAGGCGCGCAGCGTCGAGGTGCAGGTGCAGCTGATCCCCGGCCTGCCGGCGTTCAATGTCGTCGGGCTGGGGGACAAGGCGGTCGGCGAAAGCCGCGAACGCGTGCGCGGCGCCATCGCGGCAATGGGCCTCGCATTGCCGCCAAAACGGATCGCGGTGAACCTCTCGCCCGCCGATCTGCCCAAGGAAGGGTCGCATTTCGATTTGCCGATCGCGCTGGCCCTGCTTGGCGCGATGGGCGTGCTCGATGTCGAATCGCTCAGCGATTACGTCGTTGTCGGCGAACTCGGCCTCGACGCCCGAATCGCGCCGTCACCCGGCGTGCTGCTCGCGGCGCTTCACGCAAGCGGGGAGGAGAAGGGACTGATCTGCCCCGCCGCGCAAGGATCGGAGGCAGCGTGGGCCGGGTCGATCGAGGTTCTCGCCGCGCCCGACCTTTTGTCGTTGATCAATCATTTCAAGGGCCACGGCCTCTTGAGCCCACCCCCACCGGGCGTGGCTGAGGAAGCCAGACACGGCCCCGACCTCAATCAGGTCAAGGGGCAGGAAACCGCCAAGCGCGCGCTGGAGATCGCGGCGGCGGGTGGGCATAATCTGTTGATGTGCGGGCCGCCGGGCGCGGGCAAATCGCTGATGGCGGCGTGCCTGCCGGGCATCCTGCCGCCGCTCGATGCCGCCGAGGCGCTTGAAGTATCGATGGTCCAGTCGGTCGCTGGGACGCTGGCCGACGGTAAGCTGACGCGGGCGCGGCCGTTTCGCAGCCCGCATCATTCGGCGTCGATGGCGGCGCTGACCGGCGGCGGGCTGAAGGTGAAGCCGGGAGAAGTCAGCCTCGCGCATCTTGGCGTTCTCTTCCTCGACGAACTCCCCGAATTTCAGCGCCCGGTGCTCGATTCGCTGCGCCAGCCGCTTGAGACGGGCACCGTCAGCGTTGCGCGCGCCAATGCGCACGTGACGTTTCCCGCGCGCGTCCAACTCATCGCCGCGATGAACCCGTGCCGTTGCGGCCATCTTGGCGATGCGAGTCTTGCCTGTGCCCGTGCGCCACGATGCGCAGCGGATTATCAGGCCAAGGTGTCGGGGCCATTGATGGATCGCATCGACCTGCATGTCGATGTCGCCGCGGTCACCGCCGCCGACCTC
Source organism: Sphingomonas bacterium (assembly GCA_028823055.1). Lineage (GTDB taxonomy): Bacteria > Pseudomonadota > Alphaproteobacteria > Sphingomonadales > Sphingomonadaceae > Sphingomonas. Next base: position 194 of record JAPKCG010000463.1, on the reverse strand, counting down.
GTCCTGCCGCCCCCGGCCGAAGGATCGCGCGAGGTCGCCGCGCGCGTCGCCGCCGCGCGCCGTATTCAGGCGGATCGCTATCGCGACCATGGTTTACGCACCAATGCCGAAGCGGACGGCGCGTTGCTGGATGCGGTCGCGGGGCCGGACGACGCGGGTCGCAGGCTGCTGGCGCAGGCGGCTGAAGCGACGCG
>JAPKCG010000462.1 GCA_028823055.1 Sphingomonas bacterium | reverse complement strand
CGTTTTTAGTAACTAGTCTATCGTAGAGCGGATACTCAGGGGATAAGTCAAGCAAACGCAAGCAGTCCTCGGCGATTGCGTATTCGTTTCCGCCAAGCTTCTGCCAAGTTCTGCTGCCTGCGAAATGAACCAGCCCATGCGGAGTGACGCTCGCCCTGGCGCGCGTCGTGCCGCCACCTTCGCGCCGACACGATGACATGGGCGTGAGGCGCAACGATCCATTCGCCATCATCGCCCTGCATCGCATGAATGGCCCATTGCGCCGCTGCCCCCTTGGCGACGAGTTCGTTGGCGACGAAGTCACGAACCAGTGGTTCCCATGTCGACGGCGCCAACGTCGCTGGTATTTCGCACATGACGTGCCACGCGCTGACCGCCGTCGGATCGCCAGTGGCATCCGCCGCAGCGTCCGCTTCCCGCCAGATGCGATAGGGTTCTTCAGCCCATTTGGGCGCACTGCTCGGTAACATCAGGCCGCCGGCACGCAGTTCGTAGCGCCGCGTGGCGAACGCGTGGGGCATATCCCCGTATCGATCCTTGGGTTCGTCGTCGCGACAGATGTAGGCGGCATTGGCGACGGCCGTTTTATAACTCGGGGCCCGGTCATTCACGCGCCAGCACAAGCTGATCGGACGGATCGCGACGTCGAGCGGACGGTCCGAATCAGAGCGATCGGCGCGCTTGAACAAGATGCGCTTCATCGCCGCGATGTCGTCGTTACTTACGTACATGTTCGTCTCCAGATATGAAAAAGCCGCGCCCGACGGGACGCGGCGTGAGCGTTACAAAATGCAGTGGGGGTCAGGCGGCACGCGCCACGCATCATCCTATCCATGATGACAGACGGGGGTGGCGCGTGCGGGTGACATGCTTACACCGCGTGTCGCGGTACGACCGGGATGCCGTCCTCATACGGCATGCCCATGGGCACGAAGACGGTGCCGTTAAGCTGGGTGACCCTGAGTGCCGCGGCTGCTTCACCCCATCGACGCGCGGCGCGTTCGACACCTGCGGCGTGGTCTGCGTTGGCCGGGACCTTGCGCGCCTTCAATGCGAGCCCCGTGCCGACACGCCAGAGCGCATCACGGGTCAGGATCTCGATCGGTGCGGTGTCGGACGCGGCATAGGCGACGCAGTCGCTGTACCACGTCACCTTGTCTTTCTCACGGATCGCCAGCTGCAATTTGATCGGTACGTAATCCGCGCCGACCTCAACCCGCAGCATGCTCCGATCAAGCTGGCGCGCGATGTTGCAGTGATGGAAGATGCCGTTGTCACTCAGCGGACCGCCGACCGCAAATGCCAGCGTGTGCTTTGCTGGCTTGGTTAGGGGATACCCCATCAGGTCGCGCAGGGCGATCGCCCACGCGTCTGCGTCGACGTCGATAATCGTCTTCATGCTCATGTCCTTTGTGTTTCGGCCGAATGGCCCAGGCTCCTTTTTTCCGCTCTCCGGCGAAGCCCACTCATCCTGCTGCTGATCATCAACAGGCGGCTGGGGCCGCCCCCTGCCGCTCACGAGACGTGACGGTTGTACCAGTCGATCTCGGTCATACCGGGCCGGATCATCGGACTGATCCGTGCGAGCGCTGCTATCTCGGCGTCGACGTCGGCTGCGTCACAGTCGATCGTCCAGATGCGCCGCTCCGCGTTCCAGCGATAGTTCCTCGCTTTCAACAGGTCCTTGACCGCAAAGGGCGCGTCACGCGCCGCGATCCTCGCGTCGGTCCGCTGCGCACGCTCGATCATATGGGCGGCGATGGCACGACCGTCCTTCGCATGCATGGCGATCATGATCGCGAGCGCCTCGATGTCGGCCGCGGCGCGATGCGGTGGATAGAACCAGCCCATCTCCTCGACGAGCCCCTGCTGGCCTCGCCCCTGGTGACCGTTCGCTGACCAATCATAATCGCGTTGCGCGCAAATCCACGGGTGGCGGATGCCGGGAAAGCGACGGCGCAGATGACCGGCATCGAAGCGGGCGTTGAACGCGACGAGGGCATCGCACTTGCCAAGCGAGTGTGCGAGGAGTTCCTCGTTGAAGCGCTGGCCGGCCAGATCTTCGTCGGTCAGTCCGGTGATCCGGGTGATCTGCGGCGACAAGGGTTCGCCGGGATCTTCAAGCATCGAAATGGGCGGGCTAAGGTCGGCGAGCTGCCCATCGACCAGTTCCATGCGACGGACCGCGATCTCGATGATCTTCGCGTCAGGGCCGAGCCCGCTGGTTTCGGTATCGATGATCCCCAGGGTGATATCCGGCCCGTTGGGGCTCGACCTCATCCACAGCTCCTCGACACGAGGCAGCCGCCGAAGGACCCGGTAATCCGGGGATGCATCGAGGTGCAGCGCATAGTGATGCAGCACGGGATCGAGCTGCATGTCGTAAATTTTCATGGATGTGTTCCGGTGATGCCGGGGGCGGCCGGCGCCGGAGCAGCAGCTTCATTTTCCTATCTCAGCCGATGCTCACAGCGGACGTTCCGACGCAGGTTCACGCAAGCGCCGACCGCAGGGATGGCGCAACCAGAGGTCGCCGCGCGACCGATCAGAGCCGGGCAACGGCGACGCTGCCGCTCCGGCGGTAGTGCCACGGGCTGGGGCCCGATCCGACGCGAAGCGGCGGGCGCAGCAATGTTGACGGGTTACCCGTCAACATT
>JAPKCG010000461.1 GCA_028823055.1 Sphingomonas bacterium | reverse complement strand
CGGCAGAGACAACGACGGCTTCCGCGCCCTCCGCCTTCGCTTTCTCGAACACCCGCGCCGACAGCGCATTGCCGTTGGCGGCGTCGCCCTCGTCGACGTTGCAGACATAAAGGACGGGCTTGCTCGTAATCAGCTGCGCCGCCTTGAACACGCGCTCCTCTTCCTCGTCCTTCGGCACCGTCAGCCGCGCGGGTTTCCCGTCGCGCAGCAGGTCGAGCGCCTGGCCGAGCACGGAGGCGCCGATCTTGGCTTCCTTGTCGCCCTGCGCACCCTTTTTGGCGAGGTTGGGGACGCGCTTTTCGAGGCTTTCGAGGTCCGACAGCATCAGCTCGGTCTCGACTGTTTCGGCATCGGCGATCGGATCGACCTTGCCCTCGACATGCGTCACGTCACCCTCGGTGAAACAGCGCAGGACGTGAACGATCGCATCGACTTCGCGGATGTTGCCGAGGAACTGGTTGCCGAGCCCTTCGCCCTTCGACGCGCCGCGGACCAGCCCGGCGATGTCGACAAAGGCGAGCTGCGTTTCGATGATCTTCTGCGATCCCGCGATCTCGGCCAGCTTGTTCAATCGTTTATCGGGGACGCCGACATTACCGACATTGGGTTCGATCGTGCAGAAGGGATAGTTCGCCGCCTGCGCCGCCGCGGTTTCGGTCAGCGCATTGAACAGCGTCGATTTGCCGACATTGGGAAGACCAACGATGCCGCAACGGAAACCCATGACGTGAAAACCCTCAATTGATGTGTGGGCTAGCGCGTTAGAGAAGCGCGGCGACGATTGCCAGTCGTGCGTGCGCCGCACGCTCTTCCCCCGCCGCGCCGGAACGATTAGGGCGCGCGCCATGCCTGCCGCCTTCACGCCATCGCTCTCTCCCGCCGCTGCGCTGCTGCCTGCGTTCGCACCCTGGTTCGATCTTGCCGGGCTCGGCGTGTTCGCCGCCTCTGGCGCGCTGGCGGCGGCCAAACGCGGGCAGACGATCGTGACCTTGTGCTTCTTTGCACTGGTGACCGGCGTCGGCGGGGGAACGGTGCGCGATCTGTTGATCGGCGCGCGCGTGTTCTGGGTGCAGGATGCGCGCGCGGCAATCGTGTGCCTGTCGGTCGCGGCACTGATCTGGGTGACGCCCAATCGCTGGTGGTCCGATCGCGCGCTGGCGTGGTTCGATGCTGTCGGGCTGGGGGCCTATGCGGTCTATGGCGCGGCCAAGGCGCTGACTTATGGCGTGCCGCCGGTGCCTGCCGCGTTGATGGGCGTGATCACCGCCTGCGTCGGGGGGATTATTCGTGACGTGCTGGCGGGCGAACCGTCGATCCTGATGCGGCCCGAACTGTACGTCACTGCCGCCGCGCTGTCGGCGGGAACATACGTGCTGTGTGTCGAGATGGGGATGCTGCGGCTTTATGCCGCGATCTTCGCGGCGCTGCTCGGCTTCGGCCTGCGTGCGATCGCGCTGCGCTTCAGCCTCGCGCTGCCCGCCTATGGCGCTAAGGACTAGGCGCGGACGACGCCCGTATCGGCAAAGCGGCGCGGGGGCAGGGGTGGCGCGGCGGGTTCGGCAAGCTCGCACTGCCAGTAACCGACATCGATCCACTGGCCGAATTTATACCCGACCTCGCGAAACACGCCCGCGCGGCGAAAGCCGACCTGTTCGTGAAGCGCGATCGACCCGTCATTGGGCAGCGCGATCGTCCCGATCGCCTGCGTGAAACCCTGCGCGCGCAACGTATCGATCAGCGCTTCGTATAGCAGCCGCCCGGCGCCTTGACGCTGCGCGACGTCGGCGACGTAGATCGAGGTTTCGACCGCGTGCGCATATGCGGGCCGGTCTCGAAACCGCGTCGCATAGGCATAGCCGATGACGCCGTCCTCCTCGCCCATGCTCGCGACGATCCATGGATAGAGGCCCTCCGACGACGCCATCCGCGTCGTGATCGTCGCGGCATCGGGGGCCGTCACCTCGAACGAGGCGGTGCCCGCGAGCACGTGCGGCGCATAGATCGCGGCGATCGCCGCCGCATCGCCGTCACGCGCGGGCCGGATCGTGATCACGGCGTCGAAAAGCCGATCTTCGCCAGCACGATGTCGAGCAGCCGCGCGTCCGACGGGGCCGCCGCGCCCGGCCCATAGCCGCCGCATTCGAGGCAGCGCGCCTGTACCGATCCGCCCATCGCCAATCGCTTCACATCGTCGATCGCCTGCGCCAGCGTCGCGCGCTGTTGCCGCGCGATCAGCGCGAAGACATCGCCGCCCCGGGCATCGTCGGTTTGGGCATCGTCATCGTCGTCATTGCTGTTGAGCGATTTGGCCAGCTGCGCAGCCCAGCCGGGCTTTTTTTCGAGATAGACCGCATGCGCCTTGGCCGGATCGATCTTCGCGCGCTTGGCGGCTTCGGCAAAGGCGTCGTCGAAATCGCCGAACCGGTCGACCAGTCCGATCTGTCGCGCGGTGCCGCCGTCCCAGACGCGGCCTTGCGCGATCTCGTTGACTTGCTCGACCGTCATGCGACGCGATTGCGCGACGCGGGTCAGGAACTGGCGATAACCGTTCTCGATCCCCGCCTGCAGGATCGCATCGACCGTCGCATTGGTCCCGCCCAGCACATCGGGCTGCCCCGACAGCGGCGTCGTCTTCACCCCGTCGCTGGTGACGCCGATCT
>JAPKCG010000460.1 GCA_028823055.1 Sphingomonas bacterium | reverse complement strand
GCCGCTGGGTGTCGTCCAGAACCGGGGATACAAGGTCGCGCTCGTCACCGATGGCCGCATGTCGGGCGCGAGCGGCAAGGTGCCGTGCGCGATCCATTGTTCGCCGGAGGCACTGCTCGACGGCGCGATCGGCAAGATCCGCGATGGGGATATGATCCGCGTCGATGCGGTCACCGGCACGCTCGACGCACTGGTCGATGCGGGCGAATGGGCCGCGCGATCGATCGCCCCTGCCCCGCCCGCCGCAACGGGCATGGGCCGCGAATTGTTCGGCCTGTTTCGCGGGCAGGCCGACGAGGCGGAAAAGGGGGCGTCCGCAATTCTCGCCGGGGCAGGCCTGTGAACAATATCGAAAAGCCGGGAGACAGCAGATGCAGGTCGTAGCGGTAGATATCGGCGGCACCCACGCGCGCTTCGCGATTGCGGAGGTGGCCCACGGCAAAGTCGTATCGCTCGGCGAGCCCGTAACGCAAAAAACCGCCGATCATGCCAGTCTGCAGACCGCGTGGCAGGCATTCGCCGCGGCGCATGACGGCCCGGTCCCGTCCGCCGCCGCGATCTCGGTCGCCTCCCCCATTACCGGTGACGTCATTCGCTTGACGAACAACCCCTGGGTGATCCGCCCGTCGTTGATCCCCGAGCGGCTGGGTTGCGATGCCTATACGATCATCAATGATTTCGGCGCGGTCGGTCATGCGGTGGCGCAATTGCCCGCCAAGGATTTTGTCCATCTGTGCGGTCCCGACACCGCACTGCCGGAAGAGGGTGTCACCACGGTTTGCGGTCCCGGCACGGGCCTTGGCGTCGCGCAGGTTTTCAAGACCGGCGGCGCGTATCACGTCCTCCCGACCGAAGGCGGGCATACCGATTATGCGCCGCTCGACACGATCGAAGACGCGTTGCTCAAGCGGTTGCGCAAGACCTACACCCGCGTCTCGGTCGAACGCATCGTCGCCGGTCCCGGCATCGTCGCAATCTATGAAACGCTTGCCGAAATGGAGGGGCGCGCCGTCCCGAGCCGCGACGATCGGACGATCTGGACCGAGGCACTCGACGGCAGCGATTCGATCGCGCTCGCGGCGCTCGATCGATTCTGCCTGTCACTCGGCGCAGTCGCAGGCGACCTGGCGCTGTCGCATGGCGCGAAAGGCGTCGTCATCGCCGGCGGACTGGGCCTGAGGATCAAGGACCGGCTGCTGCGTTCGGGATTCGACCAGCGTTTCGTCGCCAAGGGGCGATTCCAGTCGCTGATGGCCAAAATCCCCGTCAAACTCATCACGCATCCCCAACCCGGCCTGTTCGGCGCCGCCGCGGCGTTCGCGCAGGAACATCCAGAGGCCTGAACCCATGTCCGACATCGCCACGATCATGCAGACCAGTGCGGTCATCCCCGTGCTCGTCATCGACGACGCCGCGATCGCGAGGCCGCTAGCCGAGGCCCTCGTCGCGGGGGGCTTACGCGTTCTCGAAGTCACGATGCGCACGCCCGCCGCGCTCGATGCGATTGCGGAGATGAAGAAAGTCGACGGGGCGATCGTCGGCGCGGGCACCGTCGTCAACAGCGATCAGTTCGAACATGTGATGGCGGCAGGGGCCGAATTCATCGTTTCGCCAGGCCTGTCCGACAAGCTCGGGCGGCAGATCGTCGACAGCGGCGTGCCGTTTCTGCCCGGTGTCGCGACCGCGGGCGACATCATGCGCGGGCTCGACATGGGGCTGACGCATTTCAAATTCTTTCCCGCCGAAACCAGCGGTGGCCTGCCTGCTCTCAAGGCGCTCGCCGCGCCCTTCTACCAGTGCCGCTTCTGCCCCACGGGCGGAATCAGCGAAGCGACCGCGCCCGACTGGCTGGCGTTCAATCCCGTGCTGTGCGTCGGGGGCAGCTGGGTCACGGGGGGCACGATGGCGGAGGTCGAAGCCAAGGCGAAGCGGGCCGCAACGCTACGCGATTGAGCTACATTTCCCCGCGTGAGCGGCGAATGGCATACCATTTCCGCACATTCGCATTATGCTGTTCGAGCGTATCGGCGAACACGTGCCCGCCCGTCCCGTCTGCGACGAAATAAAGCGCGGTCGGCTGGTCGGGATCGAGTACGGCGTCGATCGAGGCGCGGCCCGGATTTGCAATCGGCCCTTTGGGCAGACCCGCCTCGGCATAGGTGTTGTACCCGTTCTTCGCCGACAGTTCGGATCGCAGAATGCGACGACCGAGGGGACGGCCCTTTGTGATCGGATAGATGACGGTCGGATCAGCCTGTAACGGCATCCCGCGTTTCAGCCGGTTGCCATAGACGGCGGCCACCATTCGCCTCTCGCTGGGTTTGCCCGTTTCCTTTTCGACGATCGCGGCGAGGATGACCGCCTGTTCCGGCGTCGAAACCGCGATGCCCGGCTTTCGCTTCGCCCAGGCAGCGGTGAGATAGTCGCTCATCGCCTTTTGCATCCGGTCGACGACCGATTGGCGCGTGTCGCCTCGCTGGAAGGCGTAGCTATCGGGCAGGACCGATCCCTCGGCAGGCACCGCCACATCGCCGGTCAGGCCGTCCGCCTTCATCAACGCATCTCGAACCATGACCGACGGATAGCCTTCGGGGACGACAACAAGGCGCTGGAGCGTCTTTCCGCCCTGAAGCATCTTGAGGATAGCCGACTGACTGATATGCGCG
>JAPKCG010000459.1 GCA_028823055.1 Sphingomonas bacterium | reverse complement strand
GTTAGCGAGAAAGCGGACCGACTGCGCGTGATCGAAATTGCCTAGCGAGGAGCCCGAGAAAAAAACCACCCGCCGTCCCTGGCCGGCTAAGTCAGGTAGCTTGAAGGCTTTGGTGAAATCGGTGCAGACCGCATGTACGGCAAGGTCGGGGAAATCGCGGGCCATGGCCTCGGCTGCGTGGCGCAGGGCGCTGCCGGAAATATCAACAGCGACAAGAGCGGTCGGGCGCTCAAGCGCGGACAGCAGAATGCCGATTTTCTCCGATGATCCGGTGCCGTATTCGATAATCGAGGCGCCGGGACCAATGATTTCAGCGGCCTGGCCAACGATCTCTCCCAGCAGCGCTGTTTCGGTGCGGGTCACATAATATTCCGGTAGCGCGCAGATGCGCTGAAACAATTCCGAACCCCGCGCATCGTAGAAATATTTGCTGGGAAGGGTCTTTGGCATGCCGGTGAGGCCGGCAATGGCCTCGCCCAGGATGCTTGACGGTTCCGGATGCCGATCGGAAAAGGACGTGACGACGGCGCCATCATTCATGGTGTATTATCTGCATGGTTTCCCCAAAAATCTTCGGTACCGCGGTTTTCCCCGGTCACGGACATAAAATAGCCGATTATTATCGGGGGATCCACGGCGAAAATTGCCCGGCATCAGGTTTGTGTATGTTGAGCTCTGAAATTGACAGGACCGTTCGTTGTCAGAAACCTCATCTATATTTCAAGCATGGGGCTTCGGACGATAGCTACCGCAGAAATGAATGCCAAAACCAGCCAGGCCAGCTGCAGCACTGCCCTGCCATTTGTCGCCATACGAGATGAAACAGGCACAATCAGGTTGCTGGTGGACGCGGGCACGCTCGCCGCTAGGAGCGGGTTCAATCACTGATGAAGCCGATCCTGCGATGTGATTTGCGCACGACTGTTTTGCTTTCGAGCGCAAGGCTATTCCCATGCGGCTACGGCACGGATAGCTTGTTCGAGTCGGGCTGGGTCGGGCAGAACCTCGGCTTCGATGGATTGGCTGAACGGGATCGTGACATCCGCGCGGGTAACCCGTTTTATCGGCGCCTTCAGATCGCGAAAGCAGTTCTCCGCGATAATGCTCGAGAGTTCCGCCGCGTATCCGCAGCTGCGATGGGAATCATCAAACAAGACAACCCGGCCCGTCTTCCGAACCGTCGCGGCGAGGCCGGCCCGGTCGAGGGGCAGGAGGGACCGAGGGTCCCAAACCTCGACATCAATATCGTCCTTGGCAAGTTCCTCTGCAGCGGCGATTGCATCGCCAACCAAATGGCCTACAGCCACGACCGTGACATCGCGTCCCTTGCGTTTGACTTCGCCTTGCGCAAGCGGGATGACGTACTGCTTTTCCGCCACGGGACCGCGCATCGCGGTCAGCCGAACGGGGACGAAAAAAGCAACCGGGTCGTCCTCTCGGATCGCTGTGGCGAGCAGCCCCTTCGCGTCCGATGGCGTGGACGGCATCACGGTCTTGATGCCGGCGTGTATGAGATAGGGGTAGGGATTGTCGGAATGCTGCCCGGCGCGGCCGCCGCTGGCGCCGGCTCCCATGATCAGATAGGTCGCCGCCACATGCGCCTGCCCGCCGAGCATCAGCGGCAGTTTCGCCGCCTGATCGACAAGTTGATCGAAGGCGGGAAAAATCAGCGATGACACTTGATAATGGATCACTGGGCGGGCACCGGCAAGCGCCGCGCCTGTGGCGATGCCGGTCATCGCGGCCTCAGATATTGGCAGATCGATCACCCGGTCATCACCAAAGGCGTCCTGCAGACCGCGTAACTCGCCACGACCCTGACCGCGAATATTCTCTCCAAAAATGACGATGCTGTCGTCGCGGGCCATTTCCTGGGTCAACGCCTCGTTCATGGCTTCGGCGAGGCTGAGTTCACGGGTCATTCTGACACTCCCGCCGGAAAGCCCGGATAGGTTCGGGCATACATATGATCCAAGGCGGTATCTGCCGACGGAATTGCACTCTCTCTAGCTAGTGCGATCGCGTCCTCGATTTCGACATCGATTTCCGCGTCCATCGCTACACGGTCACCAGGAGCCCAACCGTCCTCGGCGTCGAGCCTTTGCGCCGCGAGCGTCAGAGGATCCCGTTCTCTCCAGCTTTGGATTTCCTCTGCGGTGCGATAGGTGAGATCCATACTTCGCAGTGCCGTGTTGTGCGCCTCGAAACGGTAGGTCCGGCATTCGAGGAAACTCGCACCCTCACCCGCACGGGCTCGTGTGATGGCGCGTGTGGCCGCCTCATGGACGGCGGTAACATCCATGCCATCCACGGTTTCAGCTTCCAGTCCAAACGCCGCCGCCCGGTCAGCTAGGGACCCGCGCGACATTTCGGTAATCGGCGAGGTGATGGCGTATTGATTGTTTTCGCAAACAAAGACGACTGGCAGATCCCAAATCGCAGCGATGTTCAGGGATTCGAGAAGGACACCTTGGTTCATCGCGCCGTCGCCAAAGAACGGAACCGCGACGTGGGGTTCACCACGGTTCTTGAACATCCGAGCAGCGCCACACGCCATCGGCGCGCCAGCGCCGACTATGCCGTTCGCGCCGAAGATCCCAAGCCCGACATCCGCGATGTGCATCGATCCACCGCGGCCCTTATTATATCCCGCTTCCCGGCCCATCAGTTCCGCG
>JAPKCG010000057.1 GCA_028823055.1 Sphingomonas bacterium | reverse complement strand
GTTCCAGCGAAACATGTTGTCGCCGACTGCGGCACCATAACGTTGTCCCGACAAGCGGATCGTCGTCCGATTGTTCTGGCTATCGAGCGCGACCCAGCCCTGCAGCTCGAGTCCCGCAGGGGCAGCGGAATTACGTGAGAAGATGAGGGTGATACGACCATATTCGGGATGTTTGGGGTCGTTCGCCTCGACCGAGACGACACCATCATTCGCCGTGGGTACGACCTTCGCATAGCGACCGATGTCGCGACCGGGATCGAGCAGCACGCCAAGCGGCGAATTCTTGATCGGCCAGCGCTGTACCTGATTGACCGAATAATCGATGAACGTCAGCGCCCCGCCTTCCGCGACGATCAGGATCGGGACGCCCTTTTCATACTGAAACCTGATCTTGCCCGGTTGTTTCAGCGTCAGCACACCCGTCAACACCTTGCCGTTGCGGTCGGTTTGCGTGAAATCCGCGGTCATCGTCTTGATCGACTGCAGATGCCGCTGCACCGACGCGAGATCGCTCGCGGGTGACGCGATGACGGGCGACGCCGCAGCGGCAATGGCGATCGGCGCGGCCAGCGCGCGGAAAAGAATAGGGTTCATGTTTCTCCTGATGCCGGTCGGGCGTTGAATAGCCGCTGAACTATGCGTTCATCCTTTGGGTTGCAGACCGGGGCGGCATTTGTCGATAGCGCTACGCATTTCACGGTCGTGGCACTCGCCAACCACAGCGGATTCCAGAACCTGGCGTCCTCTTGGTGGTGTTGTCGCGGCCTATCGCTATGATGGTGTCATGACGATACGCATTGGCATCGGCGGCTGGACCTATGCACCGTGGCGCGGGACCTTTTATCCCGACAAATGGCCACAAAAGCGCGAACTCGAATATGCGGCGGGCAAGCTGACCGCGATCGAGGTCAACGGCACCTATTATTCGGGGTTCAAGCCCGCGACCTTTGCGGGGTGGCGCGATCAGACGCCCGACGGGTTCGTCTTCGCGTTGAAGGCGTCGCGTTATTGTACCAATCGCAAGGTGCTGGCGGAGGCGGGCGAGTCGATCGCGCGCTTCGTCGGTCAGGGGATTACCGAACTTGGTAACAAGCTGGGGCCGATCCTGTGGCAATTCATGGCAACGAAGAAATTCGATGCGGATGATTTCGGCGCGTTCCTGAAGCTGTTGCCCGCCGAACAGGATGGCATCGCGCTGCGTCATGCTGTTCAGGTAAGGCATGAGAGTTTCGCGACGCCGGAATTCATCGATCTTTGCCGGGCAGCAAAAGTCGCGATCGTCTATGCCCGATCCGACGATTATCCCGCGATCGCCGATGTGACGGGCGATTTCGCCTATGCACGTTACGAAAATGCGGTCGAGGACGAGCCGCTCGGTTACGCGCCAGCCGATCTCGATTCGATCGCGCAATCGGCGAAGTTATGGGCGGCAGGCGGTCGTCCGGACGGACTGCCCTATATAGGCGAGGTACATGATGCCGCGCCGCGCGACGTGTTCGCCTTTTTCATCTCAGGTGTGAAGGTGCGCAATCCTGTCGCAGCCTGCGCTTTGATCGATCGCGTCAAATAAACGTCATTGCACGGGGGCGGGCGTCGCTGTTTCTGGCGGCGTTTGAGCGACCGTTTCGGGCGGGACCGTCGGGTCCGTCGCGGGCGTACTCGGCGGCGTCGGTGGTGACGAGGCGCGACCGAGGATCGAGGCATTTTCGATCAGGTCGAGTGCGTGGCGCGCATCGACATAGCGATTGGCGGCGGCCATCCAGTTACCCGCATCGCCCGCGCCGGGCAGACGTTCGACCTCCGCCAACGCCGCCTCGACCTGTCCGCCTTCGAGAAGGCGTTTTGCACGCGCCAGACGATCTGACGGTAGCGGTGACGGCGTGCCGGTTTTGCGTAGAACGACCAGGTTCGACAATTCACGACGAAAACTATCCCACCAGTTTTCGGTTCGAACGGTGCTGATCTCCGGCGCTCTTGCATCGAGGCCCTGACGCAAATCTTCCAGTGTGACGGGATTGCGCGAAGTCTGGATGATCGTGATGACCGCGCGCGGTTCGATTCCGCCGAAACGGGTCCGCAGCTGTTCCTCGATATAACCGAGCCCCAATCCGCGATCGAGTGCACGCCGGGCGGCAAACGCGATCAGCAGTCCCTCCGCCCGCGCCGCCTGACCGCGCGCGGCATTGGCGTCGGCGGACACGTCGGCGGTTCGTGCTTCGAGCGAGGTCAGCTGCGCGGCCAGTGCCGCCTCACGCGTGGCCAGCAAAGTCATGTCGACCATCGTGGTCGCAGACGATTGCTGGGGCTCACCATTCGCGTTGAGCGGTGCCGATGGCATGAAGCCGGGCGCATCCTCCGCAGTATCCGATTGAGCTGGCGCGGCGGTCCCGCCGTGCGCGGGCGCGCTTGCGGTCGTTTTCGCGCCGAACCAAGACACATGCTTCATCGCATAGCCCATCAGGACGACACCCGCGATGAACGCTACGACGATCCCGGTGATGACGACACCCATGCGGCCGCCGCGAGGCCCCGGAACCTCGGTCGAGACATAATCTGGCATGGGTCGCTTATCCTCGTGTCCGGGGGGTCGGTCAATCGCGTGTCGACAGTGTCGCGATCAATGCGTCGTCGTCGGGATGCGGCGCGACGGCGATGTGCCGCCATCCCGCGCCTGCTGCTTCGGCCACTGCGGGACTCAACGCAGCAAGTGCGATCCGCGCGCGATCACAAGCGTCGCGATCGATCAACGCGGCAAAATGGCGTGCCGCACGCGCAGAGTGGAGCAGGACGGTGGCGTCGAGGAAAAGCGCGGTCGCCCGGGCGTCGATATCGATTGCATCGCTGGCATACACTGGCACGGCGGCGACCGCCGACAGCGCGATGTGATCGCGCCCCGTCACGTGGAGCAGCCGGTCATACCCCGACTGCCGCGCCGCATCGAGCGCGGCGGCCGCGTCGCGATCGCCGACCAGCGTGACGTCGAACCCGACTGCGCGGGCGGCGGCGGCGCTCGCCTTGCCCACCGCGACGACGGGCAGATGCCGCAACGCGGTCAGCCCGACGCCGCCATGCCGCATCGCATTGGCGCTGGTGACGAGCAGCGCATCGGTCCGGTCGAGCGATGGCGGTTGCCAGGCGAGCGGGCCGACCACGAACAGGGGTGTGGCGAGGGCATCGAATCCCGCTGCGCGCAACCGATCGCACGTCTGAGTCGCACCCGGTTCAGGGCGGATGACCATGATCCGCGTCACGGGCAGAAGAGGCGTCGAATCGCTTCCGGCGCGCGGGTCAGTAAGTCATCGGCGAGGCGTTTGCCGATTTCGGCCCCGTCGGTGCCCTCCGCGCGGCCTTCGATGGAGTCGTTACCCTCTTCCGACAGCAATTGCGCGCGCAGCGTAAGCATCTCACCCGACAAGCTGGCAAGCGCGGCGACGGGGGAGTGGCAGTCGGCTCCAAGCGCGGCAAGCAGCGCGCGTTCGGTGAGGACGCATGCGCTCGTCGCGGGATAATCAATCGCGCCGACGATGACGGCGGCGGTCTGGTCATTCGCGCGCACCTCGATCCCGACGGCACCCTGCGCAGGTGCGGGCAGCATGTCCTCGGTCGAGATTGCGGTCCCGACGTCGCGGCCCAGTCGGTCGAGGCCCGCCGCCGCGAGCAATGTCGCGTCGGCTTCTCCATCGCGCAGTTTTGCGAGCCGCGTGTCGACATTGCCGCGAAACAGCACGACGTCGAGGTCTGGGCGCAGCCGGAGCAATTGTGCGCGGCGGCGCGGGGAACTGGTCCCGACGACCGCGCCATGCTTCAGCGCCGAAATCGATTCGGCACCGATCAGCCGGTCGCGAACGTCCGCGCGGGGCAGCATCGCGGCGATCGCGATCGTGGTTGGACGGATCGTCTCGACATCCTTCATCGAATGGACCGCGCAATCGATGTCGCGGTCGTGAAGCGCGCGGTCGAGCTCCTTGGTCCACAACGCCTTGCCGCCGATCTCGGCCAGTGCGCGATCCTGCACGCGGTCGCCCGTCGTGCGAATGATGACGGTTGCCACCTCTTCCGCTCGCCAGCCATGCGCGGCGCACAGCGCATCGCGTACCATCGCCGCCTGGGTCAGCGCCAGCGGTGAACCGCGCGTTCCCAATCGAAACCGGATATTGCCCCGTGTCATGGGGGGCTCATGCCGAGCGGCACCGCGTTCGACAAGGTCGGTGGCAGGGAATAGGATGAGCGGGATGATTATTCTGGGCCTCGAATCCTCGTGCGACGAAACCGCAGCGGCGCTGGTCACCGACGATCGCCGCGTGCTGGCGCATCGATTATTGGGGCAGGAGGCGGCGCATGCGCCGTTCGGCGGCGTCGTTCCCGAAATTGCGGCGCGCGCGCATGTCGAGGCGCTTGGGCCGCTGATCGAGGCGGCGTTCGCCGATGCCGGGCTGACGCTGGCCGATGTGGATGCGATAGCCGCGACGGCGGGGCCGGGGCTGATCGGCGGGGTGATGGTCGGGCTGGTGACCGGCAAGGCGCTTGCCCACGCGGCGGGCAAGCCGCTCGTCGCGGTCAATCATCTCGAAGGCCATGCGCTGAGCCCGCGGCTGACCGATCCCGATCTTGATTTCCCCTATCTGCTCCTGCTGGTGTCGGGGGGGCATTGCCAGTTGCTGCTCGTCGAGAGCGTAGGGCGGTATAAGCGTCTAGCCACCACGATCGACGATGCGGCTGGGGAGGCGTTCGACAAGACCGCCAAATTGCTTGGGCTCGGCTTTCCCGGCGGTCCGGCGGTCGAGCGGGCGGCAGCGCTCGGGCAAGCGACGGTGCCGCTGCCGCGTCCGCTTAAAGGCTCCGCCGAGCCGCATTTTTCGTTCGCGGGTCTGAAGAGTGCGGTGGCGCGAGCGGCGGGTCAGCATCCGCCGGAGGATCTCGCGGCATCGTTTCAGGCAGCGGTCGTCGATTGCCTGATCGACCGGACGCAGCGCGCGCTCAAGAGAGTCGAGGCGACCGCGCTCGTCGTGGCGGGGGGCGTTGCGGCCAATGGCGCGGTGCGCGGCGCGCTCAAGCTATTGGCAGAGGAACATGGCTTGCGGTTCGTCGCGCCGCCCCTGTGGTTGTGCACCGATAATGCGGCGATGATCGGCTGGGCGGGAGTCGAACGATTCGCGGCGGGGCTGACCGATCCGCTCGACATCGCGCCGCGCCCGCGCTGGCCACTCGATCCGGAGGCGGAGCCGGTCCGGGGCGCTGGAGTGAAAGCATGAAGGTCGGCGTTATTGGCGGCGGGGCGTGGGGGACTGCGCTGGCACAGGTCGCGGCGCATGGCGGACGCGAGGTGCTGCTCTGGGCGCGCGAGCCCGATGTCGTCGCATCGATCAACGACGCGCAAGAGAATAGCGTTTTTCTGGCCGGGGTCGGCTTGTCGCCCACGATCCGCGCGACCGGATCGCTCGGGGATCTGGCGGATCGCGACGCGCTGCTGGTCGTCGCGCCCGCACAGCATGTGCGCGCGGTTCTTGCCGAAACGCCGGTCGGCTCGATGCCGTTGGTTCTATGCGCCAAGGGAATCGAGGCGGGGACTCGGATGCTGGTCGGCGAGGTCGCGCGGCAAGTGCATCCGAGCGCACCTGTCGCGGTGCTGTCGGGACCGACCTTTGCGCATGAGGTCGCGGCGGGGCTGCCGACTGCGGTCACGCTGGCTGCCGAGGATGATGCGTTGCGCATGGCATTGTCGGATCGGCTCGCCGCACCGCATTTTCGGCCCTATGCGAGCAGCGATGTCGTCGGTGCGGAGATCGGTGGGGCGGTCAAGAACGTGCTCGCAATAGCGTGTGGCGTCGTCGAGGGGGCGGGGCTCGGCCAAAATGCTCGCGCCGCATTGATCGCGCGCGGCTTTGCTGAAATGACGCGGTTCGGGCTGGCGCGGGGCGCGCGAGCGGAAACGTTGGGCGGATTGTCGGGGCTGGGCGATCTGGTGCTGACCTGCTCCTCGACGAGCAGCCGCAATTTCTCGCTTGGCGTGGGATTGGGACGAGGCGGATCTGCAACAACGTTGATGGCGGATCGGCGAACCGTCGCCGAGGGTGCGTTTACCGCGCCGGTCCTGCGCGAAGCTGCGCGGGATGTGGACGTCGATATGCCCGTGACCGAGGCGGTCTGTCGCTTGCTCGATGGAGCGGCGATCGGTGACGTTATCGCGGAGCTGCTCGCACGGCCCTTGCGCGAGGAGGGCGTGTAGCGCGCTCAAAAATCGATCGCGATGCCTTTCAATTCCCAGTCACCGTAGCGCACCGGGTTTCGGTCGAGCGGATCGTCATGGCGCGGCTTGGGCGGCGCGGGTTCGGGCACCGGCGGGTTCTTCGAAAGATAGGCGGGTGGTTTGACGTGTGCGGGACGGTTGCCCATGGCTGATCTCCTAATGCCCGATATCGGGCTTCATCGGAGTAATCTCAACCTGTCCCGTCCCCCGACACCACTTGGAACCCCCGCCCGCCTCGCCGCACTGCGCCTGCTGGACGCCGTTTTGCGGCGTGGCGAGCCGCTCGAATCGGCGCTGACCGCGGCGACACGGCACGTTCATGGTCCCGACCGCGGCCTCGCCCATGCGATCGCGGCAGAGGTGCTTCGACGGCTGCCAGACCTTGATGGGCTGATCGATTCGGTCACCGAGCGGGTATTGCCGGACGATGCGAAGGCGCGGATGGCGCTCCGGATCGCGCTCGTGCAGGTGTTTGTGCTTGGCACGCCCGAACATGCCGCGATCTCCACCGCATTGCCGTTGGTCGAGGGCGGGCCGCGCAAGCTGGTTCACGGCGTTTTTAGCGCGATCATGAAAAGCGGCGTGCTGTTGCCCGAAATACCGACATTGCCCCCTGCGGTCGATGCACGGTGGGAATCGGCATGGGGACCGGAGGTGGCGGAGGCCGCTGCGCGCGCGATCGCCGCACCGCCGCCACTCGATGTGTCGATCGGTGCCTGGTCGGCGACCGATGAATGGGCCGAACGACTGGGCGGGGTCAGCCTCGCACCCGGCCATGTTCGCGTCGCGGATCACGGGTCGGTGATCGACATGCCAGGCTATAAGGACGGCGCATGGTGGGTGCAGGATCTTGCCGCGACCATCCCCGCGCGGCTGATCGGCGCGGGAACGGGTGACGTGATCGACCTGTGCGCGGCCCCGGGGGGCAAGACGCTGCAACTCGCCGCGCAAGGCTGGTCGGTCTCTGCGGTCGATTCGTCGTCGTCGCGGATCAAGCGATTGCGCGAGAATCTGTATCGCACGCATAGCAAGGCGCAGGTAATTCATGGCGACGCGCTGCTCTGGTCGCCGGCTGAGCCCGCCGACGCGCTGCTGATCGATGCGCCGTGTAGCGCGACGGGTATTTTCCGCCGTCACCCGGATGTGCTCCACCGTGTCCGCCCCGCCATCGTGCGCGAAATGGCCGAATTGCAGGCACGCATCCTGACGCGCGCGGCGGATTGGGTAAAGCCGGGGGGAACGATCGTCTATGCGACGTGCAGCCTCGAACCCGCCGAGGGCGAAGACAGGATCGCGGCGTTTCTGGCTTCGCGTGACGATTACGCGATCGACGCCCCCGATCCGGCGATGTTGCCTGAGGGAATTTCCATTGCCGAGCAAGGCTGGGTTCGGACGTTGCCGGGCATGCTTGAACAAGCGGGCGGCTGTGACGGGTTCTTCGTTGCCCGACTGACGCGAAGCCATTAACCACGCCCGATGCAACAGTCCGTTCGTATCGCCCCATCGATCCTGTCCGCCGATTTCGCGAAGTTGGGCGAGGAGGTGCGCGCGATCGACGCGGCGGGCGCTGACTGGATCCACGTCGATGTGATGGACGGCCATTTCGTCCCCAACATCTCCTTCGGCCCCGCCGTGATGAAATCGGTGCGCGGGATGACGACAAAGCCGTTCGACGTTCATTTGATGATCGCGCCGGTCGATCCGTATCTCGATGCCTTTGCCGAGGCAGGCGCGGATTGCATCACGATCCATTATGAGGCGGGGCCGCACATTCACCGCTCGCTTCAACATATCAAATCGCTGGGCGTGCGCGCGGGCGTCGTGCTGTGTCCGGGGACGCCTGCCAAGATGCTCGATTATCTGATCGACATCGTCGACCTCGTTCTCGTCATGAGCGTCAATCCGGGGTTTGGCGGGCAGAAATTCATCGACAGCCAGCTCAAGAAGATTTCGGCGATCCGGTCGATGATCGATAAAAGCGGACGCGCGATCGACCTGGAAGTCGATGGCGGCGTCGATGCCGATACCGCGCCGCGCTGTATCGAGGCGGGGGCGGATGCGCTGGTTGCGGGTACTGCGGTATTCCGGGGCGGCCAGGATGCCTACGCTGCCAACATCGCCGCATTGCGAGGCGAATGACCGACATTATCGATAACGAGCCCCTCGACGGCGTCGAGGAGGGCAAGCGGCTGATCCGGCTGGGCGGCGATACAGGGCTTAGCCTTACCGAACGGCTGGCCGAGCGTTTTCAGAAACTGACCTGGCGTACCCCGATCCATACGATGCGGCTGAAGGGGCGTTTCCCGCTCAAGCTGATTGCGGTGCCCGACGATCCCGTAATCGGTGACATCCGGCGGGGGCAGTTGCTTCTCGGTGGCGATATCAGCTTTCAGGGTGAGAAGCGCGGCATCGGCGCGCTCGATTTTACCGCGCGCGATTGGCCGAAACCCTTTGCCGATTATGTTCACAGCTTCGCGTGGCTGCGTGATCTGTCGACCGTCGCGACGCGGGCGCAGGGGGCACCGATCGCCGAACGATTGATGTCGCGCTGGCTCGATGCCTATTCCGAAACGGTCGATGCGCAGGCCTGGCGGCCCGATCTGTGGGGACGGCGCATCCTGTTCTGGACCGCGCACGCACCGCTGATCCTGTCGTCCACCAACCTCGTCTTTCGATCGAGCGTGCTCAACACACTGGCGCGCGGGGCGCGGCATCTCGATCGCGGTGCGGACAAGGCGGCCCCCGGCGCGCGGCGGATCGCGGCCTGGTGCGGGGTCGTTGCGGCGGGGCTGCTGATTCCCGGCGGCGACCCGCGCAGGATGTTCGGCGAGGCGGGGCTGATCCGGGCGCTCGGCTCCGGGCTCAGCGATGATGGCGGTGCGGTATCGCGCAGTCCCGCGATGCTGCTTGATGCGATCATGCTGCTCGCGATGCTGAAGGAAACATACGCCGCGCGTCGGCTCGATCTGCCCGAGACGGTTCAGGAAGCGCTGGCGAAGATGGTCGCGGCGCTGCTTGGCGTGACGCATGGCGATCGCGGCCTGTCGAGCTGGCAGGGCAGCGGCCCCGTCAGCGCTGATCGCGTCGCGGGGGTGGTCGAGGCGACCGGCGTGCGAACCCGGCCGCTGCGCCAGGCACGCGACTGGGGCTATCAGCGGCTGGCTGCGGGGGCGGCGGTGCTGATCGTCGACGCCGCGCCGCCGCCGGTCGCGCGGCTGGTCGAGGGGGGATGTGCCTCAACGCTCGCGTTCGAATTTTCGGATGGGACGCAACGCATCATCGTCAATTGCGGCGGATCGCAGGACGCCACGACGCAGCTGCCCAAGGCGATCAGCGCAGGCTTGCGAACGAGTGCCGCGCACTCGACGCTGATCGTTAGCGATTCGAATTCGACCGCGACCCATCCTGACGGGACGCTGGGGCGTGGCGTGGCGGAGGTCGAACTCAGCCGTCAGGAATCGGATGTGGCGAGCCGGATCGAGGCGAGTCATGACGGTTATGTCAGACGCTGGGGCTTCGTCCATCGGCGTCAACTGATGCTGACCGGTGACGGGCGGGAGGTGCGGGGGGAGGATGCGTTATTGCCGCGGGGGCGAAAGCGAAAGGCGGCGGTAACGCCGTTTTCGATCCGCTTTCATCTGGGTGCGGGGGTGCAGGCGTCGCCGACCGCCGACGGGCTGGCGGCGATCCTGCGGATGCCGGGGCAGGGCGCGAGCGGTAACGCGCTGTGGCAGTTTCGCTGTCGGGGCGGCACGCTGCAAATCGAGGATTCGCTGTGGATCGATCCGCACGGCCGACCGATCGCGACGCAGCAGCTGGTCGTGTCGGGCGAGGCGGCGGCGGGCGGTGCGAGTGTAAGCTGGGCCTTGAAGCGGGCGGCCTGACGCGCCAAGGGGGCGGGCCATGACCGACATCACGATCCGCCGCGCCCTTATTTCCGTTTCCGACAAGACGGGAATCGTCGATTTGGGCAAGGCCCTCTCCGCCAGGCGGGTGGAAATCGTCTCGACCGGGGGCACCGCGACCGCGCTGCGCGAGGCCGGACTGACCGTGCGCGATGTCAGCGACCTGACCGGATTTCCCGAGATGATGGACGGCCGCGTCAAGACGCTGCACCCGATGGTGCATGGCGGCCTGCTCGCGGTGCGCGACGATGCGGGGCACGCCGCGTCGATGGAGGAACACGGGATCGGCGGAATCGACCTCGTCATCGTCAACCTTTATCCGTTCGAGGCGACCGTCGCGAAGGGTGCCGACCGCGAGACGGTTATCGAGAATATCGACATCGGCGGCCCGTCGATGGTGCGTTCCGCCGCGAAGAACCACGCCTATGTCGCGATCGTGACCGATCCCGCGGATTATGCGCTGGTCGAGGGCGGCACGACGACGATCGCGGATCGCAAACGGCTGGCGGCGAAGGCGTTCGCGACGACCGCGGCGTATGACGGCGCGATCGCGCAATGGTTCGCCTTTGCGGATCAGGGCGAACGCTTTCCGGCGACATTGCCGCTGACGCTGAAGCGCGCGGGCGATGAGTTGCGCTATGGCGAGAACCCGCATCAGGCCGCCGCCTTTTACGCCTCGACCGGCCCCGCCGCACGCGGGATCGGGCAGGCGCGGCAGGTGCAGGGCAAGGCGCTGTCGTACAACAATCTCAACGATGCCGACGCGGCGCTGGAGCTGGTCGCGGAATTCCGCGATGCCGCGCCGTCGGTGGTGATCGTCAAGCACGCCAATCCCTGTGGCGTCGCGACCGCCGCGACGCTGGCCGAGGCGTATGAGCGGGCGTTCGCGTGCGACACCGTGTCCGCGTTCGGCGGTATCATCGCGCTCAACCGGACGCTCGATGCGGCGACCGCGAAGTACATCACGGGCATTTTCACCGAAGTCGTCGTCGCGCCCGATGCCGATGAGGAGGCGATCGCGCTGTTCGCGGCCAAGAAGAATTTGCGGCTGTTGTTGACGGGTGACCTGCCCGATCCGGCGCGCACGGGCATCGCGGCAAAATCGATCGCGGGGGGCTGGCTCGTCCAGTCGCGCGATAACGGGTCGCTCGGTGAGATGAAGGTCGTGACCAAGCGTCAGCCGACGACGCAGGAACTGGCGGATTGCCGCTTTGCCTGGACCGTCGCGAAGCACGTCAAATCGAACGCGATCGTCTATGCGAAGGACGGCAGCACCGCCGGGATCGGCGCGGGGCAGATGAATCGGCTCGAATCGGCGCGCATCGCGGCGTGGAAGGCAAAGGACGCCGCCGACAAGGCGGGATGGGATTCGGCGCGGACGATCGGGTCGGCGGTCGCGTCGGATGCGTTCTTCCCATTCGCCGATGGCCTGCTCGCGGCGGTCGAGGCGGGGGCGACTTCGGTCATCCAGCCAGGCGGATCGATCCGCGATGAGGAAGTCATCGCGGCTGCCGACGAAGCGGGACTGGCGATGATCTTCACGGGCATGCGCCACTTCCGCCACTAAGCGTCAGCAACTCCTGTCAGCGACCCCCCTGTCAGCAACCCTCCTGTCAGCGAATCGTTGATCCCAGATTGGGCAGCGTCGCCTCCTCCGCCTGCGGCATCTTGCCGAACAGCGCGCGGTCGGCGGGGCCGAACGCCCATTTCCACAGCACGAAGAGATAGGCCGCCGCGATCCCCGGCACCCCGATCACCAGTTCGGTCCAGCGATATTGATCGGGCAGCGCGGTGAAGACGCTGCCGACCGCGATCCCCGCCAGCGCGGCCCAGACGATCGCCCATCGCCACGGCGACACCCGCGCTTCGAGCAGGCGACCGAGCAGCCGCGCCTTGATGACCGAGGTCAGCCCGACGCTGACCATCAAGGCGACCGCCGGCCCCGCCGCCTGATAATTGGGCGGCCAGTCGAGCGTCCGCATCGCGAAGATCAGGCCGAAACTCAGGCCGATCTGAAAGCACAGCATCGCGGTCGAAATCATCAGATTGCGATGGCGCGCGATATAGACGAGCGCGGATTCGCAGACCGCGCCGGTCGAGGCGAACACTTCTGCGGTCAGCAGAAACCCGAGCGCGGCGGTCCCCGCGACGAATTGCGATCCCACGGTCCCCATCACCGCCTCCCCCGGCACGGCGCCCATCAGCGCGAGCCCGCCCTGGGCGGCCATGATCCAGAACGCGACCTGACGCACCTGCGCGGCGATCGCGGCGCGGTCGTTGTTGGCGAGGCTTTGCGTGATGACGGGGCCGAGAATCGGATCGAAGCTCGTTTTGAGTTTTTGCGGCAACGAGGCGACCTGTTGCGCCATATAATAGATGCCGACGATCCTGGGTTCGAACATCACGCCGAGGATGAATCGATCGACATTGCGGCTGCCCCATTCGAGCGCATCGGCCCCCGCGAGGGGCGCATTGGCGTGGGCGAGCGCGATGAGCTTGCCCGGATGCGGTGACCAGCCATGCGGCAAACCATAGCTTTTGAGAAAAGGCACGAGGCTTGCGATCAGCGCGGCGACCATCGAGG
>JAPKCG010000458.1 GCA_028823055.1 Sphingomonas bacterium | reverse complement strand
CTTTTTCCCCTTCTTTCGGGGGGCTGATCGGGGCTGTGGCGGGCGGTGGTATCGGAACACTCATCGAACAACGAGCGATGGGTTTGCGATGCCGGGCCACCACATTTCCGATCAGCAGGTATTTCTCTTCATGACCCATCGTCGCCAACACACCCAGGCCGTCGCGGCTGCCAAGGCCGGTATCAGCGAGCGCAGCGCACGCCGGATCGAGAACGATCCGCAGCTTCCGTCCCAGAAGAAGAAGGAGCGCCACTGGCGCACCCGCGCCGATCCGCTCGAGCCATTCTGGCCACGTATAGAGGAGTTGCTCCAGATCGACGGTATCATTGCCGTCACGGTCTTCGAGACGCTCCAGGACGAGTTCGGCGAGGATGCTGTTCCCGATGCGATACGACGAACACTTGAACGCCGGATCGCCCGCTGGCGGGCACTGCACGGCGGCGAGAAGGAGATCTTCTTCCCGCAGCATCATGAGCCCGGTCGGCAGGGCCTGTCGGATTTCACGGTATGCGACAGTCTCAAGGTCACCGTTGCCGGCGAGACCCTGGCCTATCGCCTCTACCACTTCCGCTTGGCGGCGAGTGGCTGGGAGCATGCGGCTGTCGTGCTGGGCGGGGAGAGCTTTGCCGCCCTTTCGGAGCACCTGCAGGATGCCTTGTGGAAGCTGGGCGGCGCGCCGGCCGAACACCGCAGCGATTCCCTGTCAGCCGCCTACAAAAACCTCGACGCCGATGCGCAGCGGGATTTTACCCGAAGCTATGACGAGCTGTGCCGTCATTACGGCATGCTCGCTACCCGCAACAACCGCGGCGAGGCGCACGAGAACGGATCGATCGAAGGTCCGCATGCCCATCTCAAGCGACGGCTCGATCAGGCCTTACGCCGGCGGGGAAGCCGCGATTTCGTCAGCATCGAGGCCTGGCGCGAGTTCGTTGAGGCGCAGGTCGCCAGACAGAACCGGCGGCATGCTGCGCACATCGATGCAGAACGCAGGGTACTCAAGGCGCTGCCCGCAAGGCGAACCACCGATTTCGCCATGGTCACCGTCGATGTCACCCGCAACGGCACCGTCGCCATCGATCGGGTTACCTATTCGGTGCCTTCCCGCCTCGTCGGACGGCGCCTCAACGCGCATCTCTTTGACGATCGCATCGAGCTCTTCCTCGGTCCGGACAGGGTAATGTCCACGCCGCGTGTGCGGATCAGTCATCCCCACCGGGGGCATAGCATCGATTTCCGGCACATGATCGGTAACCTGCGCCGCAAGCCCGGTGCACTGCGCAACCTCGTCTACCGCGAAGCCCTCTTCCCCGATCACGCCTACCGGCGGGCCTGGCAAGCCTTCGATGCCCAACTCGATGGACGGCAGGCCTGCCGCGATGCCGTCGCGCTGCTCGATATCGCCGCCAGGGGCGACTGTGTCGACGTGCTGGCCCGGCGGATCGATGAGGCACTCGACAGAGGGCGCTTGCCCGATGTCGATGCGCTCAGGGACGAGTTCCTGCCAACCGCAAGATCGCAGCGCGATGTCACTATCCCGCCTCCCGATCTGCACAGCTACAACAGCTTGATCGCCAGCGGGGAGGTGTACTGATGACCCGCACCAAGGACCAGGCCGCCGCCGTGCTGCCTACCCTGCTCAAGGCCTTGCGCCTGCCGAGTATCAACCGCAACTGGAAGCGCCTCACCGACACCGCCGATCGCGATGGCTGGCCGGCCGCCAACCTGCTGGCCTCGCTTCTCGAGATCGAGATGGCCGATCGCTCCTCCCGGCGCATCCAGCGCCATCGCGACCAGTCCGGCTTGCCCGCAGGCAAGACCTTCGCCACCTTCGATTTCGACGCCGCCCCCGGCATCCGCAAACCGCACCTCTTGTCCCTCGCCGCCGGTGACGACTGGATCGAGAGCGGCGGCAACCTGCTGCTGTTCGGCCAGAGCGGGACCGGCAAGACGCACGCAGTTGCCGCCATTGGTCATGCCCTCATCGACACGGGGCGGCGCGTCCTGTTCTGCTCCACCACCGACATGGTCCAGAAGCTCCAGTCCGCGCGCCGCGACCTCAGCCTACCCGCCATGCTCGACAAGCTCGACAAGTTCGATCTCATCGTGCTCGACGATCTGTCCTACGTCCGCAAGGACCAGGTCGAAACCAGCGCCTTGTTCGAGCTCATCGCCCACCGCTACGAACGCCACTCGCTCGCCATTACCGCCAACCAGCCATTTTCGGCATGGGACAACGTCTTCCCTGATCCCGCTATGACTGTCGCCGCGATCGACCGCCTCGTGCACCACTCGACCATCATCGAGATGAACGGCGAAAGCTACCGCAAACGTTCCGCCGTCGCCCGTATCAACGCCGGCGATTACGACCCGCCGAATGGCGCCCCGGACCGGCCATCATAATTGTCGCTGGCTTCGCGCTCGGGAGCACCCTTGCTGAGGCAACGGGTAATTGTCGCCAGCGGCAATTACATGCCAACCATCCCATGCGCTTCAAACCCTCGCTTCCGGCCAGCGCCAGCGACAATTACCCAGCGTCGTAATTGTCGCTCGACGGTTGCTCCCCGCAACAGCAAATGGTAGCCAGAATTCACCAACCGGCGCGGCCACCTATCGGCCATCATAATTGACGCCGACCGGACTCCGTAATCGTCGCGCTACAGGGCTGGGACGTGCCGGTCGTCGACGGCGCCTACG
>JAPKCG010000056.1 GCA_028823055.1 Sphingomonas bacterium | reverse complement strand
GTAACCCCCGGCCCTGCGCCAGATAATGAGATATACGTCTTGCAACACGTCTTCCGCAGCCTGTCGTTCACCGCAGATACGAAGGCAAATCCCAAAAAGCTTCGCAGAGGTCAGCTGGTACAGCTTGCGAAAGGCGAGGCGATCCTCCTGTGCGGTCGCGACGAGCACCTCGGTCAGCCGTTGCCGCGCCGCCTTCGCTTCGTCAGAATCGTTGATTACCACGCCCGTGTGCTAGCCTGCTCGGCCGATAAGGGCAATGGCCGTTGGCGCGGTTCGTGCGTGAACGTAAATATCTGACTAACCTCCATCATGCGGCGTGCATCTATTGGATCGTCGGCCCGTTCCTACGACAGGTCCGGTTGGTTTTCCACGCAGCGCGATTGTCGCGACGCACTTTCCGCCGTGCCACAATCGACGCTGAAAGAGGGTGCCAACATGACCGATACTGACCTGCTGATCGAAACGATGGATGGTCGCGTAAGGCGGCGGAATGATCGCCGTGTAATGTTTCGGATGGTTTTGGGCGCCGCTGCCGTCGGTGGTGCCGCTTTTGCTTTTTCGAGCCCTGCCGCAGCACAGTCGGTGACCGATGCGGATGTACTCAATTTCGCGCTCAATCTCGAATATCTGGAAGCGAATTTCTATTCCTATGCCGCGTTCGGCACGCCGATCGATGCATCGCTGACGGCGGGCACGGGCACACAGGGTGCCGCGACGGGCGGTCGGAAGGCGACGTTTACCGACCCTGTCGTCGCGCAATACGCAAAGGAAATCGCGAACGACGAAATCGCGCACGTCAAGTTTCTGCGTACCGCATTGGCTTCGGCAGCGGTCGCTCAGCCTCGCATCGACGTTGGCATCGATCCCAATGGTGCATTCAGCAATGCCGCTCGTGCAGCCGGCCTGATCGGTCCGACGAGCGCGGCGATGCCGACCTTCTTCGATCCCTATGCCGATGACGTCAGCTTCCTGCTTGGCGCATTCATTTTCGAGGATGTCGGCGTTACTGCCTATAAGGGCGCAGCGCCGCTGATCACCAACAAGACGTTTCTGGAAGCAGCCGCGGGCATTCTCGCGGTCGAAGCTTATCACGCCAGCATCGTGCGGACGGTGCTTTACGCAAAGGGCGTCGACACCCGTAACGCCGCGACGAAGATTTCGGATGCGCGCGACAGCCTCGATGGTTCGACCGATGTCGATCAGGGCCTTGGCGATGCGACGAATTCGAACATCGTCCCGCTCGACAGCAACGGTATCGCCTACAGCCGGACGACGGGCCAGGTGCTCAACATCGTCTATCTGACCAAGGCAGCGGTTAGCGCGGGCGGTTTCTTCCCCGCAGGGCTTAACGGCACGATCAAGACGAGCACGGCGCAGTCATAAACTGCCCGATTTCTCGTCCATTCCACTTTCAGGGAGTTTCCCGATGCATAACACCCAAATCTTGAGCGAAGTCCTCGAACGCAGCGCTCAGCGCCGCGATGAACGCCGTGCCTTCCTTCGCACTGCTGGCAGCGCGGTTGCAATCGCCGGCGGCGCATCGCTGCTCGCGGCGTGCGGCGACGACAATAATAATTCCGCGCCGACCCCAACTCCGTCGCCTACCCCGCCCCCGACGACGGGCGTCACCGATGCGGATGTGCTGAACTTCGCGTTGAACCTCGAATATCTCGAAGCGCAATTCTATTCCTATGCGGCCTTTGGCACCGGCCTGCCGAGCGCGTCGCTGGGCGGAATTGGGACTCAGGGTAGCGTGACGGGGGGTCGCAAGGTGAATTTCACCGATCCGGTCGTCGCCGCCTATGCCCGCGAAATCGCAGGCGATGAAATCGCGCACGTCAATTTCCTGCGCACGGCACTCGGCAATTCCGCCGTTGCGATGCCCGCGATCAACATCGACGGAAGTGCCACGGGTGCCTTCACTGCCGCGGCGCGAGCGGCAAAGGTGGTTGGGTCGACGGGCACGTTCGATCCCTACGCCTCGGACGAAAACTTCCTGCTCGGCGCGTATATCTTCGAAGATGTCGGGGTGACCGCATATAAGGGTGCATCCCCGCTGCTTACCAATAAGACGTTTTTGGAAGCAGCGGCAGGCATTCTGGCGGCGGAAGCGTATCATGCCGGCCTTATCCGCACCGTCCTTTACGCCAAGGGTGTTGCTGCCCCGTCGTTGAGGACGGCGGCGGGCCAGATTTCGGATGCGCGCGACAGCCTGGACGGCACGACCGATCTCGATCAAGGGATCACCAGCAGCGATACGACGCAGTCCAACATCGTACCGACCGATAGTAATGGGCTTGCCTATAGTCGTTCGACCGGCGCGGTGCTAAACATCGTCTATCTCAACAACGCCGCAGTGACGATGGGCGGGTTTTTCCCCGCCGGCGTTAACGGCGTCATTCGCACCAGCGGGGCGAACTGACCTTAAGCGTGATATTGGGGTATGCAGGCAGGTCGACCGTGCCGCCTGCATACCCCGATCCGGTGGCAGGCATCTTGACGCAATCCCCCCCGCCCCCTAGACGCCCCCTTCCCCGCACGGCCCCTTCGTCTAGCGGTTAGGACGCGGCCCTCTCACGGCTGAAACACGGGTTCGATTCCCGTAGGGGTCACCATTTGTAGCAAATGGCCGCAGAATTCGGGGAAGCTCCGGTAGGTGCACCAGTTACGCGAGGTTTGGTGGTCCATTTAAGTGGCCCACATGAGCACATGGCGGCCCTCCCCCTTGAAGCGTTCTGATTCCAAAGTCTCGTAGTAGGATGTTTCTCCCGCCCGATCTGCGGGATGCCGCTTACGCGCGCGTCGGCGCACGACTTGGAGTTGGTCGGAAGCGGCCGACCCAGGATATCGATTGGCAATGGCAGCGACCGCGCGTCGGTCGCCCGAAAGCTGCCAGTCCGCAACTGCCCAGTAGCTGCCATCTCGGTGCCTGGCGTACTGAGCGGCCGAGAATGGGCCGGCTGCTGACCCGCCGCTTCTGAGTTCGGGCTGTTGGCGACGGGGCTTCGGTCGGCCCATTTACGGGCTCGCCGCCTCACCAAGCAGCCGGGCTTTCCGCTGCTGTCATTTACGCTTGTCGACGCCCCGCCCCTCCATATCGCCAAACCGGCGACTACGAAGATCAATCACTTTCCGCGCGACCATCTCGGTTGCGGATCGCGCTATCGCCAGCGCATACCGCCCTCCTGAAATCTGCCACCGTTTTGCGCCGACATCATAATTTGCGAGCAGACGGGGATCGACCGTCAGCATAACCGTCCGACTTTCCTGAGGACGGAGAATGACCCGGTCGAAGGCAAGAAGTCTTGGTTCGCTGCGACCGTCGATCGATTCCAGGTAGAGTTGCGGCACGTCGGCACCCTCGCGTTTACCGGTATTCGTGACGGTGACCGTTGCGGTCACGTTCGTTTCACCGCTTACACGCAGGTTCGAGTAGACGAAACTGGTGTAGGACAGACCGTGACCAAACGCATATATTGGCGTAAGTTTTTGTTTGCCGAACCAACGATATCCGACGTTGGCGCCCTCCGTCATGTCGACCGTGACGGGCGTATTTTCGGGTGTCCCGAACGAAGGGATGGTTGGCCGGACCAGTTGAGACTCGGCCTCCGGGAAGGTAATTGGCAAACGACCAGAAGGATTGACCTTGCCGGTCAGTATCTCGGCGATTGCCTGCGCCCCCTTCTGCCCCGGATACCACGCAGCGACGATTGCCTTGACCTTATCGCGCCACGGCATGGTCACCGGGTTACCGGTTTCGAGCACGACGATCGTATTGGGGTTCGCCTTTACCACCGCCTCGATGAGCGCATCCTGCGCATAAGGGAGCGACAGATCGGGCGCGTCAAAGCCCTCGACCGCATATTTATTGACGAACACGATCGCCAGCTCCGCGCGCGCCGCCTGCGCCGCCGCCGATTGCGGGTAAAGACCGGGGTCGAATTCTACTGTTGCCTGCGGAGCGGCCTTAGCGATGGCATCGACGGGCGCACCGGCAAACCAGCGCGCGACGCGCCAGCTCGCCATCTGGCCGGTTCCGCCGATCGGATCGCTCGCCGCCCATCCCTTGGGTGGCAGGACCTGCGATGATCCGCCGCCTGACAGAACACCGATCTGGGCCTTATCGCCAATGATCGCGATCGATTTCACCGAACCTGCAATCGGCAGCACGTTATCGTTCTTCAGCAGGACGATCCCTTGCCGCGCCACTTCCAGCGCATCGGCGGCATGGGCTGCCATGTCGACGGGCGATTGTGGCTGCCAGTCAGTGACCCCAACCGCTTTCATCGATCGCAGAATACGCCGCACCATGTCCGACAAGCGCGCATGATCAAAACTGCCGTCAGCCAGCTTGGCCTTGAGCGGTCCGTCGAACCAAATTTGTTTGTCGAGTTGCTCCCCCGATTGCTGATCGAGCCCATTGGTGGCGAAATCGGCGTTTGAGACAGCGCCCCAGTCGCTCATCACCCAACCCTTATAACCCCAATCCTGCTTCAGAACCTTGTTAAGAAGGAAGTCGTTGCCGCACGCCTTGGCACCATCGACCAGGTTATACGCGCACATGATCGAGCCTGGCCGCCCTTGCTCGATCGCGATCTGAAAGGCGAGCAGATCGGACTCGCGCAATCCGGCCTCATCAATCACAGCGTTCCAGCTATGCCGGTTGGTCTCGTTGGAATTCAATGCGAAATGCTTGGCGGTGCCGATGACGCCGGCATCCTGCGTACCCCGAATCGCGGCGCCGCCCATGATCCCTGACAGGAGCGGATCTTCGGAGATATATTCGAAATTTCGGCCGTTGCGCGGATCACGTGTCAGGTTGATGCCGCCGCCTAGCAGGACGTTGAACCCACGCGCACGCGCCTCCTGCCCGACCAGCTTGCCGCTGCGATAGGCAAGCTCGGGATTGAAGGTGGCGCCCAGGGCCAGTCCGGCAGGCAACGCGGTCGCGCTGTCACCCTTGCGGATCCCGAACGGATTGGTGACGCCCAGACTGGCATCGGTTTCCCGCAGCGATGGCACCCCGAGCCGCGGGATACCGGGCACATAACCCGCACCGGGCACGACATCATCCGGCCAGACAGCGTCGGGATCACCCAGGCCCGGAATACGCAGCGCCATGAACCCGTGGATCAGCGAAAACCGTTCGTCATCGGTCATCGCGGCTTCGGTCGTCGCGGCCCAACGATCCGCCGCCGCCTCGCGCTGTTCGTCGGCGGCCTGGTTGCGTTGCGCTGGCTGAACCCCTCCGCGCAAAGGAGCGGCGTCGATCGCGGTGGTAGCGATCGCAGCACAGGCCGTCAGTAGAGCCTTCATCATAGACTTGCTCATCTTAGCACCCCTTATTGCTGTCCCTGGGCCGTCGTGGATCGACCAGCGTTCCCGTCAAAAGCTGAAGCGAGCGCGAATTCCCGCATATCGCCGCGCGCTGCGCGAGAAAGTCTGCGCGATCAGCCCTTGCGCACCGCCGGCCGCGATGCCGAGTGCGTTGACGTAATGTTTGTCGAACAGGTTGTTGACGAACAGCGCGACCCGCAATCCACCGCGATCTTTCTGGTCGATGCCGATGCTGCCGTTGACGACCGCATAAGCGCCCTGAACAAGCAATGGATTGTTGAGCAGATCGAAATTCGCAGAACTCTGATAGTTGACATCGGCCTGCACGAAGCCGTCGAAGGGCATCTGCGGCAACAGCACATCATAGGTGCCGCCGACATTGAACTTCCATCGCGGTGCATTGCTCAGTCGCTTACCGGCCAGGTCCTGCAATCCGGTGGTCGAGCCGGGAACGGGAATACAGCCCTGGGCAACGGTCTGTCCGGTATAGCATTGAGCATTGCTATATTGCCTGATTATAGCCTCGGTGTAGCTGAGCCCGCCGTCGACCAGAAACGCCTCGAACGGTCGCGCCTGGAATTCCACCTCCACCCCGCGCGTTCGAACCTTGCCGACGTTATTCAACTGAACCAGAATCGTATTATTGGGCAGCAATTCGCCTGACTGCGCCGGAAGTCCCTGAAGTCGGTCCAGAAGGCAGCGACATTCAACTGATAGCGGTTATCGAGAAACCGGCTCTTCAGACCTAATTCATACGCCTTCGACGTTTCGGGGCGCACTGGCACCGCCGCGCGTGTCGCCGTGAAGCCGGTCGAAATGTCGTATCCCTGACCCTTATAGCCAGTCGAATAGGACGCATAAGCCATCACCCGGCGCGCAAGATCCTGGCGGAGCGCGATCTTGCCAGTAACAACGCTGTCAGAAGCGTTGCCGACGCATTCGGCAAGACAGGTGGCGTTGTTTCCCGGGCGCACGGCAGGAACGACACCGTTGAGATACCGGACCGATATCTTTTCGTTGTTGGCGCGGATGCCGGCATCGATATGCGTGCTTTGCGCGATATCATAGGACGCTTGGCCAAACGTCGCGAAAGTCTTGGTTCCACTGGTCGAATTCCACAGCGCGACGACCGGTCCCGATGGCCCGCGATTAAATGACCGATCAGTCGTTCCGTCGGAATAATACGCGCCGAACACATAACTGAGCGGGCCGCCGCCCTTCGACGTGATCCGCAACTCCTGCGCGAATTGACGCGCATGGAAGCCGCTTTGCGCGATAATGCCGTCGGGCAGACCAAGCACCGGCCCGACGATATAGTCAAAATCCTCGATAAAGCGGAAACGCCAGTCCTGATAGCTGGTGATCGAGATCAGATTGGCGATGCCCAGGTCGACCGTGACGCGGCCACTACCGTTCGACTGGCGGCTCTTGTTGAACAGCGGGCCGTTAAACGCGGTGTTGAAATTGTCCTCGCCCGGCGTGATGCCCACCAACGTCGAAGCAAGCGATGCCCCGAATACGGTAGCACCCGTTGGCACGCTGCGGAACGTCCGCGCCGTGCCGCGGCTCTCCGACACCGAATGGCCCGCGATCAGGTCGACCGAAACACCCGGCAACGGGTCGATCGCCAACCGTCCGCGGACGCCATAGCTGATATCGTTGTTCAGCCGCCGTCCGTCGAACACGTTCTTTATGAAGCCATCGCGGTCGCCGTAAAAGCCGTTGAGCCGAAACCCGACGTCCTTCGACAACGGCCCCGATATCACCGCATCGACGCGATATTCGTCATCGGTCGTCGCCGTGCCGGTCACTGCGCCGGTCAGCGTCGATGACGGCCCCTGGGACACGATATTGAGCGCACCCGCCGAAGCATTCTTCCCGAACAGCGTGCCCTGCGGCCCGCGCAGGACCTCGATCCGCGCGATATCGCTCAGCCCCGAAAATGCCTGCGCCTGCTGCAGCAAGGCAACATCGTCGACGATCACTGCGACCGAAGGCTCGATCGCGGTCGAGAATGATACGGTGCCGATACCGCGAAGGTTGATCGAATTGTTCGTCGGGAACGCGCCGGTCGTCACCGTCAAACTTGGCGCCAGACGCGGCAGATCCGAAACGGTGGTGACGTTGCGGTTTATCAGCTTATCCGCGGTAATCGCGGTGACCGCGACGGGGACGTCCTGCAGATTCTGCTCGCGCTTCTGCGCCGTGACCACGATGTCTTCAAGCGCGCCGCTATCCACCGTCGTGCTATTCGTGCCTTGTCGATCGCCAGGCTGCGCCAGCGGATTGACCGTACCATCGCCTGCGGGAGTCTGGGCGGGCGAGATGCCGCCCTGCTGCGCGACAGCGGGATGAGCGAGCAAAATCGTTGCAGCACTCGCCAACATAAGGTCGATAGTACGCATGGGTTATCCCCTCCTTTGAAACGCCGCCTAACAGCAGTCTGGTAAGGCCAGTTATTCCAACTGGTAAAGGACGTCAACTGCCGCTAGATGAATCTAGGACATTCATCCGCTATTGCTGCACAGAAAGCGCAGAGCGGCCTGACCAAAGGAGAGAGCAATGCGGATTGGGCTCAGATGGTGGATCATCAGTTTGGTCACGGTGGGAACCGTGCTCAATTATCTCGCCCGATCGTCGCTGTCGGTCGCCGCGCCCACGCTGAAGGGCGAGTTCAGCATAACGACGCAGCAATATAGCTGGGTCGTCGCCGCGTTTCAGGCCGCCTATACCGTGATGCAGCCGGTCGCAGGCTATCTCCTCGACATGATGGGACTGCGGCTCGGCTTTGCACTGTTTGCTGTGGGCTGGTCAGTGGCGAATTGCTGCCACGCCTTCGCGACCGGCTGGCCGTCCTTGGCGATGTTTCGGGGTATGCTCGGGCTGACCGAGGCCGCTGCCATTCCCGCGGGATTGAAGGCGGTGGCCGAATGGTTTCCCCCCCGTGAGCGAACGGTCGCGACCGGATGGTTCAATATCGGGTCGTCATTGGGTGCGATGATTGCGCCACCAATCGTCATCGGCTGCATCGCGCTCTGGGGCTGGCAATCGGCGTTCGTTGTGACCGGCGTTGTCGGCATCATCTGGGCCGCGATCTGGTACATTGCGTATCGACCGCCTGCGGAGCATCCGTTGCTCAGCGATGCCGAACGCGCATATATCACGGACGAAGGCGGCGAAATCGCCCCTGCGGAGAATGGCGGCGCACTGTCGTGGCGTGCGGTCCTGCGCACCCGCGATTTCTGGAGCATCGCGATACCCCGGTTCCTCGCCGATCCCGCGTGGCAAACGTTCAGTTTCTTCATTCCACTGTATCTGGTCGAGGCTAAGGGCCTCGACCTTGCCAGCATCGCCGCCTTCGCCTGGCTGCCCTTCCTGGCCGCAGATGCTGGGTCGCTCGCCGGGGGGTATTATGCGCCGTGGCTGATCAAGCGGTTCCGCGTGTCACTGGTAACGTCTCGCAAGATCGTGGTGACCACGGGTGCGTTTCTGATGATTGGCCCCGCCTGTATTGGGCTTACAGTCTCCCCTGCCGCAGCGATCATTCTGTTTTGCGTCGGTGGATTTGCGCACCAGATGCTATCGGGCGCATTGATGACCTTGGCCGCCGACCTGTTCGACAAGCGCGTCGTGGCGACAGCGGGCGGTATGGCAGGATCTGCGGCATGGATCGGCGGAATGAGCTTTTCCCTGATCATCGGCGCGCTTGCGGATACCGTTGGGTATAATCCGCTGTTCGCGTGCCTCGCCATCTTCGACCTGATCGGCACGATCGTGTTGTGGACGCTGCTGCGCCGGCCGAAATTGGTGGCTCAGCCGGCATAGACCTGTGCGTCGTCGATCGGCGGCACTGCGCCCGATCTCATGACCACCCATCCGGCGAGGCGATGCCCGGCCAGCGCCGCCGATGCAGGTGCCACGCCCAGCGCGCGGGCATGGAGATACGCCGCATTGAACGCATCGCCCGCACCGCTGGTATCGACCGGGCGCAGCCGCGCGGGCGGCGGCACGATCGTGCCATCGCTGAGCACGCACCCTTCCTCGCCCAGCTTGACCACGACCTCGCCGGCACCACCCGCGCGCCAGCGGGCCGCCGTCCTGGTCGCCGATGCGTCGTCGCCCATCAATATCTCATCCTCCAGCGTCGGCAGCCCGATCGTGCAACACGCGATTGCGCGGTCGCGCCAGAGCCGCACCTCGGCGGCATCGCCCCACAACCGCGGGCGGTAATTGCCATCGAAGGCGACGCACTTTCCCGCCTGGCGCATTGCGGCAGCGAGCGCGAGGAGTGCGGTTCGCCCGGCGTCTGGCAGAATCGCAAGCGAGATAAGCGAAAATGCCAGCATATCGGCGTCTGCCGCCGTTGCGGCTGCGGCCGCGGCGTCGGGAAGCGCGAACATCTGCCGCGCCGCGCTCTCTCCGCGCCAATAACTGAACGTCCGCTCGCCATCGCCGTCGGTCTTTATCGCATACAGCCCGGGCGTGCCTCCTGCTGCGGTGAGAGTGAGGGTCAGATCGATCCCTTCCGCCTGCCACTGAGCGCGCAGATCCTCACTGAACGCGTCATCGCCCAAAGCGGTAAAATAGCGGACCCCATCGCCCAGCCGCGCCAGATGAATCGCGGTGTTGAGCGTATCCCCGCCATAGCCCAGCTGCCATTCGCTGCTGGCCGCCATCGACCGGCGCAATTCCAGCATGCCTTCGCCGATGATTACGATCCGCGCCATTTTACTTCCCCACCTAACCGATCTTGTAGCGTTACCGGTCAGATGTGATATTGGTCTGTCAGCTGTCAACGATCGAGGTAATGAATGTCCCTCCGGCCCACCCTCAGCGACCCGTCGCGTAGCACGGGCGACCGGCTTTACCAGCGGCTGGCGCGCGTCCTGTTCGACCAGCTTTCATCTGGCCGCTACGCGGTAGGCGACCGCCTGCCAGCTGAACGCGAACTGTCGGCGGAGTTCAATATCAGCCGTCCCGCAGTGCGCGAGGCGCTGATCGCGCTTGAGGTACAGGGCTATATCGACGTGCGCGTGGGGTCCGGTGCCTTTGTCATTCGCCTGCCCGGCGATGGCGAGGATCGTCCCGGCTTCGCGATCACCGCCTTCGAATTGACCGAGGCCCGCATCATCTTCGAAGGCGAGGCGGCCGCGCTTGCCGCGATCCATATCACCGACGAGGAATTGGCGACGCTTGCCTTGCTGGTCGACCAGATGGCTCAGGAAAATCTGATGCCCGACGTGACCGAGCATGCTGATCGCCAGTTTCATCACGCGATCGCCAAGGCCACGCGCAACACCGCGATCCAGATGACGATCGACGATTTCTGGCGCGTGCGGACATCGTCGCCCGAATGCGCGCTGCTGCATGACAAGGCGCGCAGCGCGAATGTACGCCCCGTGGTCGAAGAGCACAGCGCCATTCTGGTCGCGCTGCGCGATCATGATCCGGTCGCCGCGCGTGCCGCGATGCGCGCGCATCTGACCGCGGTCATGGATCATCTGCTCTTCACCACCGAAGAACGCGCCGTCGAGGAGGCCCGCCGTAACGTCGCCACCACCCGCGCCCGCTATCGCGCCGCCGCGACCGTCTGAATCCCAAGTCGATTTACCCGACAATCTAGACTGGTAAGACCAGTTTTGAGCGGTTATGCTTTCCCAAAATCGGAGAGGCTAGCCATGATCCATCGTTTCGCCCGCCGCGTGGCTCTGTGCGCGCTGATGTTGGGCACTGCCGCGCGCCCGGCGATCGCGCAGCAAAAGCCACCGTCTGCCGCCACCGGGGCCGAGCCCGAAACGCGCGCGACGACGAGCTTGGGCGACGGCTGGCGTTTTTATGCTGGCGATGCGCCCTCCGAGGCCGCCGCTGTGTCCTTCGATGATTCGACGTGGCAAAGCGTCAGCGTGCCGCACACCTGGAACCGGATCGGCTTCTACCGCCCTGATCCGGCCAGCCATATCAACCGCGCCGACAACATCGACAAACGGCAGGGCCAAGGCTGGTATCGGCTGAGCTTCATCCCGGATGCCGCGACGAAGGGCATGCGCAACTGGCTCGAATTCGACGCAGCAAGCCGGATCGCCAGTGTCTGGCTTAACGGCAAAAAGCTGGGCGACCATGACGGTGGCTTTTCACGCTTCCGCCTCGATGCGACCGCTGCCCTGCGCCCCGGCGTCGCTAACATGTTAGTCGTCAAGACCGACAACAGCGCGCCGTTCGGTGACAAGTCGCCCACCGCCGACGTGCTGCCGTTGACAGGCGACTTCTTCGTTCACGGCGGCCTGTACCGACCCGTGCGGCTGGTCAGCGTCAATCCCGTCCATATCGATCTCGCCGATCTCGGCGGCCCCGGCGTCTATGCCACAACCACGACCGCTACGTCCGACAACGCCGCCGTCGCGACGCGCACGCGCATTACCAACGACAGTGCGCGCCGCACCTCGGTCACGATCACCGCGCGGCTGGTCGATGCCACGGGAAAAACCGCCGCGACGGCACGCCAGACCGCTACCGTCCCGGCTACCACCACGCAGGACATTGCGATACCGCTTACCATCGCCAATCCGCATCTCTGGCAAGGCGTCGAGGATCCCTATCTCTACACGCTGGTGGTCGACGTCGCGGACACGCGCGGACAGGTGATCGATCACGTCGACCAGTCGTTTGGAATTCGCACGATCCGAATCGATCCCAACACCGGACTGTTCCTTAACGGAAAGCACGTCGCGCTGCACGGTGTCGGCTATCATCAGGATCGGGAAGGCAAGGGCTGGGCGATCGACGCCGCCGACGTCGCAACCGATGTAGCGATCATGCGCGAGATGGGCGTCAACGCGATCCGGCTGACGCATTATCAACATGGTCAGATGATTCACGATCTCGCTGATCGCTACGGCTTGCTGCTCTGGGACGAGATCCCGTTGGTATCGGCCTGGACCCGGCGCGGAGAACTGACGCCGCGGCCCGCGCTGGTCGACGATGCGCGCCAGCAACTGCGCGAATTGATCCATCAGAACGGCAACCACCCCTCCGTCGTGACCTGGGGTATCGCCAATGAAGTCGATTTCGGCAATTCCTTTCCCGCGTTCCTGACCGGCTATCCCGACGGCAAGACGCCCGACCCGATGCCGCTGCTCCGCACGTTGCAGGACCTGGCCCATGCCGAGGATCCCGCGCGTCAGACCGCGCTCGCTACCTGTTGCGAAGGGCGGCTGTTCGACGCCGGCGTCGACATTCCGACGACCGCCACCGCCGCGGATCTGGGTGGCGCGAACCGTTATTTCGGCTGGTATTTCGGTGTGCCCGGCGATCTCGGTCCCAATCTCGACCTGCTTCATGCCAAACGCCCTGCCCAGCCGCTGTCGGTCACCGAATATGGCGCGGGCGGCGCGACGACCATCCATAGCGACAATGTCCTTGGGGGCCCGGTCGATTCACGCGGCCTCACCCAACCCGAAGAATATGAAAGCTATATTCACGAAGAGGCGTGGAAGGCGTTGAAAGCCC
>JAPKCG010000055.1 GCA_028823055.1 Sphingomonas bacterium | reverse complement strand
ACGAAAACCGCACCGAACTCGTTACGCCGCCACCGGCTGGCTTCTGCCCGCCGGGCACCGAGTTTAACTGTTCGGCATCTGGTCCGCTGCCCCGGACGGGTTATGGCGGTCTGTCGGGTATCCGCCAGCCGGGCTTCATCCTTCCCGGCGACCAGGTCGACAACCGCACCGAAAATCTGGCGGGCTATGCGCTGATCCGGTTCGGCCCACAGGGCAGCGCTCCCGGTATTTCGGGCAACGTCGGCGTTCGCGTCGTCAACATCAAGAACGAGGGCAGTGGCTTCATTCAGCAGAACGCCAATACCTTCATCCGCAATGGCGAGACGGTCATGCTGGGGCAGCAGTTCATTGCGCGCGGGGGCAAGGCGGACTTCACGCGCGTCCTGCCGTCAATCAACGTGGTGTTCTCGCCGACCAGCAAAACGAAGATCCGGGCCGGCTATAACATCACGATGGATCTGCCGACCTTCAATGCGTTGCGGGCCTCCGGCTCCGTCGGCGTTCAGACGACGGCCAATCCGGTTCAGGGTCAGCCAGGCATCTTCACCAATTTCACCGCCGAAACCGGCAATCCATTGCTGAAGCCGACGATGTCGAACAATTTCGATCTGTCGTTCGAATATTATGGCGATCGCGGCACGTCGTTTCACGTGGCGCCATTTTACAAGCGACTTACTGATCTGCCGGTTTTCTCGCTGACGACGCGGCAGGTGCCGATCGCTTTTTCGGATGGGCGGACCGAGATCGTCGATGCAACGGCGACCGACTATATCAACTCGGCCGAAGCCGCCGAGGTCAAGGGCGTCGAGGTGGGTGGCCGCTTCTTCCTCGATATGTTCGATGGTCCGATCAGCGGTCTGGGCTTTGAAGGCAACTACACCTTCATCGACAGCAAGAATCCTGGTGACGTCTATCGTGACATCAACGGCGTGATCCGCCGGGACGCGCCGCTGGTCGGCCTGTCGAAGCACAATGTGAACGCGGCGTTGCTCTACGAACGCAACCCCTTCTCGCTGCGGATCGCGTATTCCTGGCGGTCGCGCTACCTTCAATCGACCAATAGCAACGGCACGAACCCGGTCTATAACTACTATGCGACACCGGGGGTGGCAACGCCGATTCAGATCGCGCTGCCGGTTTACAGCGGCTCCTACGGCACGCTGGATGCGGGTATCAGGTTCAAGGTCAACGACAATTTTTCGTTCAGTGTCCAGGGCACAAACCTGACCGCGACGACCGCGAAGACATTTATGGGCGGTTATCCGGGCGGCGAGCTGGTCGGGCGTAGCTGGTTCCAGAGCGATCGTCGCATTAGCACCGGCATCAATCTGTCATTCTGATAGGATTGCATCGGCCCGCCGGAACTTGGTGGGCCGATGGGAGGGATGGCGATGACAAAACGGGTGCTGATCGTCGGGGGCGGCACGGCGGGATGGCTGACCGCCGGTTATCTGGCGAAGCGGCTCAGCGCGGACCGGCCTGGCGGGGTTTCGATCCAGCTCGTCGAATCGGCGGAGATCGGCATATTGGGCGTGGGGGAGGGCACCTTCCCCACGATCCGCCAGACCTTGGCGACGATCGGGATCAGCGAAGTCGATCTGATCCGTCATTGCGGCGCCAGTTTCAAACAGGGGGCGAAGTTCGCACACTGGCGCTTCACGCCGGGGGCGGCCGGACCCGATCACTACACCCATCCTTTTCAGACCGCACAGCTGGACAACGGGCTTGACCTGCTGCCCTATTGGTTGCTCGGTCATGGCGGTGAGGCCAACTGGGACGAGGTCTGCAGCCCGCAGAAACTGGCAGCGGATGCGTGTCGCGCGCCAAAATTGCCCAGCCATCCCGATTATGTCGGTCCACTCAACTATGCCTATCATTTCGATGCGATCGCGCTTGCCGGATTGTTGCGCGACAAGGCGGTCGAAAACGGCGTCGATCATCTGCTTGACCGGGTGAGCGAGGTAATCCTCGGTGATGACGGCGCGATTGTCGGCATCGAGACCGAACGTAATGGCCGCTTGACCGCCGACCTGTACATCGATTGCAGCGGATTCCGCGCCGAATTGATCGGCAAGGCACTGGGCGTGCCATATAAATCATGCCGCGACGTGCTGTTCTGCGACAGCGCGCTGGCGATGCAGGTGCCCTATCGCGAAGCGCAGGATCCGATCGTTTCCTACACCGTCGCGACCGCGCAAGAGTCGGGGTGGATGTGGGACATCGGGCTCGATACCCGGCGCGGTGTCGGGCATGTGTTCTCCTCCGCTCATACCGATGATGTGCGTGCCGAGGAACTACTGCGTGCCTATGTGGGGCCAGAGGGCGCGGACTTGAACGTGCGCAAGATCCGGTTTGAGGCGGGGTATCGTGAGGTCAACTGGCACAAAAATTGTGTCGCGATCGGGCTGTCGAGTGGATTCTTCGAACCGCTGGAAGCCACGGGGATCGTCTTTTCCGAAGTGGCGGCTGGCATGGTCGCGAATTTGTTTCCCTGGGGCGGGGACGTCGAAACGTCAGCGCGCCAGTTCAACGCCAACATGCTGCGCCGTTATGAGCGCGCGCGCGACTTCATCAAGCTGCATTATTGCATTTCGGAACGCCGCGATTCGGATTTCTGGCATGACAATGTCGCTGCCGGTTCTATCCCCGACAGCCTTCAGGAAATGCTCGATCGCTGGCGGTTTCGACCGCCGACCGAAATCGACATCGACGCCAATGTCGACATCTTCACCGACGCCAGCTGGCAATATGTCCTGTATGGCATGGGGTGGACCACCGATCTGTCGGCACGCGCGGGTGCGTATCGCTATGCCGCCGAGGCGCGCCAGGCCTTTGCCGGGATCGAGCGGCAGGCGGCGTTCGCGATTGCCAATTTGCCGAGCAATCGTGAGTTGATCGCCTTTGCACGCACGCATGATTTCGGACAGCAGGGCCGCCGCGCATGACCGCTGCCCTCCCGCTGAAGCGCGTCGTTATCGTCGGCGGCGGCACAGCCGGATGGATGACCGCCGCGGCGCTGGCCCGGCTTGCGGCTGCCGGAACGCAGGTGACGCTGGTCGAATCCGAGGCGATCGGCACGGTCGGGGTTGGTGAAGCGACGATCCCGTCGCTGCACGATTACAACCGCTTTCTCGGGATCGACGAGGACGACTTCGTCCGCGCGACCGGCGCAACGTTCAAGCTGGGGATCGAGTTCGCGGGCTGGGGTCGTCAGGACGACCGCTACATCCACCCGTTCGGCAGTTTCGGCCGGGACATCGAGGGGATCAAATTTCATCAGTTCTGGTTGCGGCAGTCGGGACTGGCGGCACCCGCCGACGATATCGGTCCGATCGAGGACTATTGCCTGAGCGCGGTGGCGGCGCGAATGGGCAAGTTCAATCGCCCGGTCGGCGATCCGACCGCGGTGCTGTCGACATTGCGCTATGCGTTCCACTTCGATGCCGGCCTTTATGCGCGCTATCTGCGCGGCATGGCCGAGGCGGGGGGTGTCGCGCGCGTCGAGGGGCGGGTCACCAGCGTCGATCTGGTGCCGGAGACGGGCTTCATCCGCAGCATCCTGCTTGAGGATGGGCGAAGGATCGAAGGCGACCTGTTCGTCGATTGCAGCGGTTTTCGCTCGCTCCTGCTTGGGGTGACGCTGGATGTGCCGTTCGTCAGCTGGCAGCACTGGCTGCCGTGCGACCGCGCCTATGCGGTGCCGAGCGTCACGGCGGGGCCGCCATTGCCCTATACCCGCGCGATGGCGACGGCGGCGGGATGGCGGTGGCGGATTCCGTTGCAGCATCGTGTCGGCAACGGCCATGTCTATGCCAGCGCGTTCATGAACGATCAGGATGCGGCGGATGCGCTGGTGGCGGGCCTCGACAGTGCCGCCGCCGCGGAGCCGCGCCAGTTGCGCTTCACCGCGGGGGTGCGCGAGCGGTTGTGGGAGCGCAATTGCGTCGCGATCGGCCTGTCGGGCGGGTTTCTGGAGCCGCTGGAGTCGACCAGTATCCACCTGATCCAGGCGGGCATCACGCGGTTGATGAGCCTGTTTCCCGACAGCGGCCATTCGTCGGTCGAGCGCGCCGCGTATAACCGCATGATGCGCGACGAATATGCACATATTCGCGATTTCATCATCCTGCATTACCACGCCACCGATCGGGACGATTCCCCCTTCTGGAACCAGGTCCGCACCACCCCGCCGCCCGACACGCTGGCGGCACGGCTGGCGTTGTGGCGCGAGCGTGGGCGGGCGCTGCCCGAGGCAGGGCAGCTGTTCACCGAGGACAGCTGGATCGCGGTGTTGCTGGGGCAGGCGGGGCGACCGGCGAGCCATGATCCACTGCTCGCGGCGCTGCCGACGGCAGAGGCGGGGCGTTTTCTTCGGCATCTGCGCGACGTGATCGGTCAGACGGCGGCGGCGATGCCCGGCCATGCCCAGTTTATCGCGCGGCACTGCGCCGGCGCAAACCTACCCCGATAAATGATGACAGACGGAGAGCAGCGATGACGACGGCAACACGGCGATCGGTACTGGCCACGAGCGCGGTGCTATTGGCGATCGCAGCGAGCGTGTCGACGGCGCAAACCCCAGCGACGCCACGCGTGATCGAGGTCGACGTGGGGAAGGCCGGCGCACCGATCGACCGGTCGGCGATGATGTCGGTCGGGGCCGATTATGCGGGCACGTTGCGGCGCGACGATAGCCTGGCGCAGCTGAAGACGGCGGTCGATGAACTGGGCTTTCACTATGTTCGCTTTCACGCGCCGTTCCACGACGACCTGCATACCGTCCGGATCGAGCAGGGGCGTATCGTCTATGACTGGACCGAGCTAGACAAGCTGTTCGACGCGCTGTTGGCGCGGCGTATCCGTCCGTTCGTCGAACTGGGGTTCACGCCCGAGGCGATGGCGACGTCGAAACAGACGATTTTTTACTGGAAGGGGAATACGTCGCATCCTGAGCCCAAGGCCTGGGCGGCGCTGGTCGATGCCTTCGTCCGGCACGTGCGGGCGCGCTATGGCGAGGCGGAGGTTCGCCGCTGGTTCTTCGAGGTATGGAACGAGCCCAACCTGGAAGGCTTCTGGGAAAAGGCCGACCAGCAGGCGTATTTCGCGCTGTATGAATCAAGCGCGCGCACGATCAAGGCGATCGATCCCGCGTTACGCGTCGGTGGCCCGTCAACCGCGGGCGCGGCCTGGGTGCCAGAGCTTCTTGCCTATGCCGCCAGGCGGCGTGTCCCGATCGATTTCGTGACCACCCACACCTATGGCGTCGACGGCGGTTTCCTCGATGAAAAGGGGCAGGACGATAACAAGCTGTCGCCCAATCCCGACGCGAT
Source organism: Sphingomonas bacterium (assembly GCA_028823055.1). Taxonomy (GTDB): domain Bacteria; phylum Pseudomonadota; class Alphaproteobacteria; order Sphingomonadales; family Sphingomonadaceae; genus Sphingomonas. The sequence continues at coordinate 7,545 of JAPKCG010000055.1, read as the reverse complement.
CATCGCGGACGTTCGCAAGGTACGTGCCCAGATCGATGCCACCGCGTATCGCGGCATGCCGCTGTATTTCACCGAGTGGAGTTCGAGTTACAACCCGCGCGATCCCGTCCACGACAGTTATATGAGCGCACCCTATATCCTGTCGAAGCTGCGCGGCACGCGCGGGCTGGCGCAGGGTATGAGCTATTGGACCTATAGCGACCTGTTCGAGGAGGCGGGACCGCCGCCGACGCCGTTCCACGGCGGGTTCGGGCTGATGAACCGCGAGGGAATCCGCAAGCCCGCTTGGTTCGCGTACAAATATCTGAACGCCCTCAAGGGGCGGGAAATCGCGACACGCGATGTCGAGGCGCTGGCGGCGACCGAGGCGGGCACCACCAACGTGTTGATATGGGCGTGGCGTCAGCCGTTGCAGACCGAGAGCAATCGCCCCTTCTTCACCAAGGTCCAGCCCGCGCATGCGATCGCCCCGGCGCGGCTTCGCCTGTCCGGATTGACGCCCGGCCGGTATCGGGTGACGGTAAAGCGGACGGGATTTCGCAGGAACGATCCCCAGACGCGCTATCTGGAAATGGGATCACCGAAGTCGCTCAGCCCCGCACAACTGGCCGAACTGCGTATGCTGACACGTGATGTGCCCGAAATCGACTGCGTCATCCGTATCGGACGGGACGGGCGCTATGAGATGCGGGTCCCGATGCGAAGCAATGATGTCGTGCTGGCGACGGTGGCGCGGGCGGCGGACCAATGACGGATCAGCGGATCGGCTCGGCCAGCGCTTGGGCGATGGCTGCCGCCGCGACGGGGGTCATCAGCGCGTAACCGCGGGCATTGGGATGCAGGCCATCCTCGGTCAGCGATGACTTGAGCTGTCGGCGCGTGTCGGTCAGCGCGGGTGCGTAGTCCGCCAGTGCGTAACCGTGTTCGCGTGCGAGCGTGCGGATCGCGGTGTTGATCGCGACCAGCGTCGCGGAGGGGCGTTCGCGCGCCAGATAGCTGCGATCCGGCCTATCGCTGTTCACGGGCAGGAGTGTGGCGAGGACAACGCGGATGCCGTTGGCCTCCGCGATGGTTGCCATGGCGGCGATATTCGCGACCATGGTGGCCGGGGTTTCGACCTGAAGGAAACCCGACACGTCATTGGTGCCGCCGAAGATCACCACGACGCGGGGCTGGAGCGCGACGACATCCTGTTCGAACCGAACGAGCATCTGCGCGGTGACCTGCGCCCCGATGCCGCGATTGACATAGGGCTGGCCGGGGAAGCTGCGGGCGAGATCCCATCGGTCGGTGATCGAATCCCCCAGGAACACCACGCGCGACTCGCCCGCCTGGGGCGGCGGCAGTGCCTTGTTGGCGTCGGCGTAGAGATAGCGCTCACCGAAGTCGCGCATCAGTACCGGGACCAGCGTATCGCGAAAGGGCCCCGCCCATGGCCCCCAGTGGCGCGTTTCGGTGATCGTCCGACGGGGAGGGCTGCTTTGATAGGCGGCCGGGTCGGTGTCGGTCGGCATGGCCGCCGCGGCCAGCGCGATCGCCAGGCCGATCATGCGGGAAGCACCCCCACACGCCGTGCGTAGTCGGCAAACAGCGTCGGCCAGACTGAGGCGGGCACGTTCTTGTCCAGGCGCGCCCCAAAACCGTGACCGCCCTTGTCAAAGGCATGCAGTTCGCCCTCGCGATGCTGGTCGAGTATCGCCTGATACAGCGCGATGCTGTTGGCGATCGGAACAAGGCCGTCGTCGCTGGCATGAGTCAGAAAGATCGGCGGGGTATCGTCGGTAACGCGCATTTCGACCGAATATTCGCGCCGTTGCGCTTCGGTCGACATAAGCCCCAGCAGCGCATCGCGCGAGCCGACATGGGTGAAGGGTGCCGATAAACTGACGACGGGATAGATCAGGCCCGCCATGTCGGGACGTGCCGACAGTCGGTCAGCGGCGTCGACGGGCATATAGGTTCGTTCGGCATGCCGCGTCGCGAGGCTGCCCGCGAGATGCCCGCCCGCCGAAAAGCCGAGCACCGCCAGCCGCCCGGAATCGATGCCGAACGCCGACGCGCGCGCGCGGATGACGCGCATCGCGCGCTGCGCATCCTGCAGCGGGGCAAGCGCGCGGTTGCTCCAGCCTTCCCCTGGCAAACGATAGGTGAGAATGAAGCAGGTGACGCCGCGCGCGGTCAGCCAGCGCGCCTGTTCCTCCCCCTCATTGTCGATCGCGAGGAATTCATAGCCGCCGCCCGGTACGATCAGCATTGCCGTGCCATTCGGCGTAACCGGCCGCCGCACCATGAGCATCGGGCGATCGACCCCCGTCACCCAGCGGTCGTTGAAACCGGGGCTGGTCGAACGCTGCTCGACCTTCAGGCGCGGCAGTCGGGCAGGGGTGCCCGGTGCCTTCCCCGGCCATAGCGCGATCGTTTCACCCCAACCCGCCGCGTCGGCCGCCAGAGCCGCGCTGGCAAAGGGCATCGCCGCCATACCCATCATCATGTCGCGGCGGTTGATCGGCAAGCGTGTCGTCACTTGCCCGCGCCCGTGGGGCATACCGCCCCAGCCGGATCGGTGGCGAGGCGAATGTCGGAAATCGCGATTGTCATCGGTGCCGACGACGTGATCGCAAATGGCGACGTCACCGTGTCCATCGTGCCGCCCGCGTCACGGAAGCATTTCAGCGGAACGCGCAGCACGTGCCAGCCCGGCGTCGCATCCAGGGTGTTGCCGACCTCGACGCGCCCGCCCGCCATCGCGAGACCGACCGGCTGCGTTGCCGCGCGCGGCAGGCGATAGGTGACCTGGAGATTGAGGTCGCCGTTGGTTTCGCGGATCAGCCCCAGCGTTGGGCCGGTGATCTTTGCAGTTCCTGCACCGCGCCATGCGAGTTGCATCGCGGCCTCCTGCGCAGTCTCGCTGTCGACCGCCGTACGGGTGATCGCGGGGTCAAGCGTGAGTGCGAAGGGCGTCGGAACCCGGCCCCGCGCAAAGAAGAGGCTGGTGTTGGCAAGGCTGGCATCGATCCCCGCAACCTCGCTGAGGGCGGGCACCTTGCCGCCGCGTGCGTAACTCAGTCCGTAGCCGAAGGGGAAGAGCGGGTCATAGCCCGGCTCGCCGTGGTTCAATGTGAACTGGCCTGCCGTCTTAGGCCAGCTGAACGACAGCATGCCCGTGAAATCGCGTTTGCCCCCGATCAGCACGTCGGCCACGCCCTCACCCTCCGATCCCGGAAACCAGGCTGCGACGAAGGCATTCGACTGGTTGAGTTCGGGATTCACCCACATCGGTCGGCCCGACAGGAATACCGAGACGGTGGGGATGCCCGCCGCCTTCAGCTTCTTGAGCAGCGCGAGCGATTCCTTGTCGCCAGGTTCGAATTCCAGCGTGCGCACGTCGCCGCGCATCTCGGCATAAGGCAGTTCGCCGAACACGACGATCGCGACATCGGGGCGTGTCGTGAAGCTGCCGTCCGCCGACAGCGTCGCGCTACCGCCACCCGCCTTCGCCGCCGCCGCGATACCGGCGTAGATCGAGGTCGCGCCGGGGAAATCGGCATCGGTGTTGCCATCGCCCTGCCACGACAAGGTCCAGCCGCCCGATTGACGACCGATGTCGTTTGCCGCCGCGCCCGCGACGAGGATCGAGGCGCTGGGTTTGATCGGGAGCACGCCATCGTTCTTGAGCAGCACGAGGCTTTTCGCGACGGCTTCGCGTGCGATCGCGCGGTGATCGGCCGAGCCGACGACCTGCGGGCGGGCTTCATAGGGGCGCGCCGCGTCGAACAGGCCGAGCTTCATCTTGACGCGCAGGATGCGCCGCACCGCGTCGTCGATCCGCGCCATCGGGATCGTCCCCTTTTTCGCGGCGGCAAGCGTCGATTCGTACAGCCCCTTCCAGCTGTCCGGGGCCATCGCCATGTCGAGCCCGGCGTTGAACGTCGCCGGGCAGTCTGTGTTGGTACAACCGGGGATCTGGCCGTGACCGTTCCAGTCGCCGACGATGAAGCCGTCGAACCCCATCCGGCCCTTTAGCACGCCAGTCAGCAACGACTTGTTGCCGTGCATCTTGACGCCGTTCCAGCTCGAAAAGCTTGCCATGACGGTCATCGCCCCCGCGCGTACCGCATCGGGATAACCGGCGTCGTGGACCCGGATCAGCGTCGCTTCGTCGACCTGGGTGTCGCCCTGATCGATTCCGTCCTTCGTCCCGCCATCGCCGAGGAAATGCTTCACGCTGGCCGCGACATGGCCGCGCTGGATCCCCCATTGGCCGGGCGCGCCCTGTAGCCCCTCGACCATCGCGCCCGCATAGGATTCGACGACGGCGGGATCCTCCGAATAGCCCTCATACGCCCGGCCCCAGCGATCGTCCTGAGGCACGGCCAGCGTCGGCCCGAAGGCCCAGTCGATCCCGGCAGCAGCTGTCTCGGCGGCGGTCGCGGCCCCGATGCGGCGGATCAGCGCCGGATCGCGCATCGCGCCAAGCCCGATATTGTGCGGGAACAGCGACGCGCCGACGATATTGTTGTTACCGTGAACCGCGTCGACGCCGAACATCAGCGGAATCGCCACATGCCCAGCGCGCGGGGCCATCGCGACGGCATTGAACGCACGCGAGGTTTCGACCCAGGGCGCGACCGGCGAACGATCGGGATGATCGATCGGCGGCGAGCTGCCACCGGCCAGGATCGATCCGAGGGGGTATCGACGCAGATCCTCCGGCGTGATCGCGCCGATGTCGGCCTGGATCATCTGCCCGACCTTTTCCTCCAGCGACAGGCGCTTCATCAAGGCGGCAACCTTTGCCTCGGTCGCGGAGTCGATGAGGCCGGGGCTTTTCGCAGCGGGCCATCTGGCCGGATCGGCGACCTGCGCCATCGCGGCGCCGTTGGCGACAATCGCCATAGCCGTCATCATCAAATAGCCAGTGCGACGCATCTCTGTACCCTCTCTTTCGGTCTTTTGCGGAAGGATAACCGCCAGGCAGTGATAACGCTATCACATATTTATCTCGCGCTTTTCTTGGCTGTTTGGTGGCGCGCGAACAGCTGCTATCATGCATGGTATGACAGTGAGTACGCGCAAACCCAGGAGCAGCACGTCGCGGCGGACCGGTGCGGCGACGATCGCCACCGTGGCCGAACTGGCGGGCGTGTCGTTGATGACGGTATCGCGGGTCATCAATGCCGAAACCAACGTGCGCGACACGACGCGCGAGGCGGTGCATGCGGCGATGGAAAAGCTGAACTATGCGCCGAACCGCGCCGCGCGGCGACTGGCGGGCGGCGCGCAGTTGCGGATCGGCCTGCTCTACAGCAATCCGTCGGAGGCGTATCTGAGTGCCTTTCTGCTTGGCAGCCTCGAACAGGCCAGCCGGGCGGATATCCAACTGGTCGTGCAGAATGCAGATCGCAACGGCGACGAGTGCGACGTGACGCGGCAATTGTTGAACAGCGGCGTCGACGGCGTGATTCTGCCGCCGCCGCTATGCGATTCCCAGCCGGTGCTCGACCTGCTGATCGAGTCCGGCATTCCCACCGTCGTCGTGGCGACCGGTAAACGCCCCGATGCGTTGGCGGCGGTGTCGATCGACGATCGCAGCGCCGCGCGCGAAATGACCGAGCATTTATTGACGCTGGGTCACGTCCGTATCGGGTTCATCCTCGGTGCCCCCAACCTGACCGCGAGCGACGAGCGGCGCAAGGGCTATAGCGACGCGTTGGCGGCGCGGGGCCTGGCGGTGGATGAAGGGCTGATCGCGCAGGGGTATTTCACCTATCGGTCGGGTCTGGATGCGTCGGAGCAATTGCTCGACCAGGCGGTGCCGCCGACCGCGATTTTCGCCAGCAACGACGATATGGCGGCAGCGAGTGTCGCGGTGGCGCATCGGCGGGGACTGGACGTACCCGGCGACCTGACCGTCGTCGGTTTCGACGACAGCGCTCTTGCAAAGACGATCTGGCCGGAGCTGACCACGATCCACCAGCCCATCGCCGATATGAGCCGCGCGGCGGTCGACCTGTTGACGGGAATGTTGCGGAGCAAACGCAACCGGGCCGAGGATCCGCCGAAGGAGATCGTGCTCGATTATACGCTGATCCGGCGGCAATCCGATGCCGCGCCGCGGCGGCGACCGGCGATGCGTCAGCGCGACTGATCGCGGCGAGGCGCTGCCGTTGTGCGGCGCCCGTCGGCCGTGCATATGCCCCGTCATGCGTCCATGTGATGGTGTTGGTCAGCGTGGCCGATGGTCAGGGTGATGCGTGCCTCTTCCCCCGGTGACAGTTCCCGCGCGGCGTCATGGTTTACCGCATCCGGCATCGCCGTAACGGGTTCCGCGCAGAAAAAATCCTCACCCGGCGGGATATAGACGTGGAGGCTGGAGGCATCCTGTGCCGTGATCGCAATGTCGCCGTCGGCGCGTGCGATCGTCGCACAGCCTTCCCACCCGGTAAAGCAATGATCGACCAGGTCCCGTCGCCTTAGCGTCCCATCCGTCATCCAGTCGCCCAACGTATCCGCCGCCGCGTGAGTGACCGGCAGCAGCGTGTCGTCGACCATCCAGACGCCGGTCGCCGAAAAACGCAAGCTATCGGCGCGCGCGAAATAGGGGTGGAGGCCTAGCGACACGGGCATCGTCCGGTCACCGCTGTTGCGCACCGACAATGTGATCGTCAGCCCGGCAGGGGACAGGGCCAGCTGCTGCTCGGCGGTGAAATCCCACGGCCAGTCATTATTGCCGACATGGCTTAGATTCATCGTGATCGCGGTATCGGTATGCGCGACGACGTCCCATCGCGCCAACCAGCCGGTCCCATGAAGCGGATGTTGTTGCCCGGGATAATTGCAGGCGAGGCGATAGGACGTTCCACCCCAGTCGAACCGACCGAAGCCGATGCGGTTGGCATAGGGGACGAGGGGAAAACACGCCATCGCCAGCGGATCCACGGCATCCGGCGCGGTCGGGCGCAGGATGTCGCGATCGCCGTGGGTCAGGGAAAGAATCGCGCCGCCCCGGTCGGGCGCGGCGGTCATCATCCAGTCGCCCGATGCGATCTTCACCCGACCATATCCTCAAGCTCGCGCCCACGCGTTTCGCTGACCATCTTGCGGACGAAGACGAACGAGACCGCAGCTGCCAGCGCGTAGAAGACGTAGGTGGTCGCAAGGCCGGGCCGGACCGCCAGCGAGGGAAAGGATACCGAAATCGCGGCATTGGCGATCCATTGCGCAAACCCCGCAACGGCCAGTGCGGACCCGCGAATCTGGTTTGGGAACATTTCCCCCAGCATCACCCACATCACCGGACCCCAGCTGACGTTGAAGAAAACGACATAAAGATTGGCGGCGATCAGCGCGACAAGGCCCGCATGGCCCGGAAGGGTAACGCTGCCCGCGCCATCGGTGACCGCGGTCGAGAACGCCCAGGCGACCACCGACAAGGTCACCGCCATGCCTGCCGATCCGACCAGCAACAGCGGCTTGCGTCCGATCCGGTCGATCAGCGCGATCGCGAGCAGGCAGGCCCCGATCGACAGTGCGCCCGATACGATG
>JAPKCG010000457.1 GCA_028823055.1 Sphingomonas bacterium | reverse complement strand
GCCTGCGGCAGGTTCAGCGTGTTCGCGGTGCACACGAACATCACATCAGACAGATCGATGTCGATTTCGAGATAATGGTCCTGGAATTTCGAATTCTGCTCGGGATCGAGCACTTCCAGCAACGCCGATGCAGGGTCACCGCGGAAATCCTGACCCAGCTTGTCGATCTCATCGAGCAGGAACAGCGGATTGCTCGTACCGGCCTTTTTGAGGTTGGTGACGATCTTGCCTGGCAGCGACCCGATATAGGTCCGGCGATGACCGCGAATTTCGGCTTCGTCGCGAACCCCGCCCAGCGACTGGCGAATGAATTCACGCCCCGTCGCCTTGGCGATCGACTTGCCGAGCGAGGTCTTGCCGACGCCCGGTGGCCCGACGAGGCACAGGATCGGCCCCTTCAGCTTGTTGGTGCGTGCCTGCACAGCAAGATATTCGACGATCCGGTCCTTGACCTTTTCGAGCGCATAATGATCCTCGTCGAGCACTGCCTGCGCCGCCGCGATGTCCTTCTTGATCTTTGACTTCTTGCCCCAGGGGAGCCCCAGCAGCACATCGAGATAATTGCGCACGACAGTCGCCTCGGCACTCATCGGTGCCATCGTCTTGAGCTTCTTCAGCTCGGCGGTCGCCTTGGTCCTCGCTTCCTTCGACAGCTTCAGCGAAGCGATCTTCTGGGTCAGCTCGGCAAGCTCGTCGCCATCGCCTTCCTCGTCGGCATTACCCAGTTCACGCTGGATCGCCTTCAGTTGTTCGTTGAGGTAATATTCGCGCTGCGTCTTTTCCATCTGGCGTTTGACGCGGCTCTTGATCTTCTTTTCGACTTGCAGGACGCCCAGCTCGCCTTCCATCAGCGCGTAGGCCATTTCGAGCCGCTTGGCGGGATCGGGCTCGACGAGTAGCGCTTGCTTGTCCGCGACCTTGACCTGGATATGCGCCATGATCGCATCGGAAAGCTTTGCCGCCTCGACCATTTCGGACAGCTGTACTGCGGTTTCGGCAGGCAGCTTGCGGTTGAGCTTCGCATAGCTTTCAAATTGCGACACGACCGATCGCATCAGTGCCTCGATCTCGGTCCCTTCGGCTGCGGCATCGTCGATCATGTCGATCGTCGTGCTCAGATATCCGTCGTTTTCGCTAAGCTCTGCGAGCCGGCCACGCGCTTTCCCCTCGACGAGCACGCGAACCGTCCCATCGGGCAGCTTGAGCAATTGCAACACGCTCGCGGTCACGCCGACTTCATACACGTCCTCACGCGCGGGATCGTCATTGGCGGGGTCGAGCTGCGCTACGAGGAAAATCTCCTTGTCCGCCGCCATCGCGGCTTCGAGCGCGGCGACTGATTTTTCACGCCCGACGAACAACGGCACGATCATATGCGGAAAGACGACGATGTCGCGAAGGGGCAGAACGGGATAGCTGGTCATGGATACTCCGGCGGGGCGCCGACGGGCCGCCCCCTCTTGTCGGTCCCTTATATGGGTAGGATGAAGCATCCATCAATCCGGCCGCTCATCGCTGCTCGATGATGGCGTCTTGTCATTGCCCGGCCCGTGCGCGAAACCCGTCGGCGATGATGACTGATTGGATGCCGATGACCCGCCTGTCCCTTTTCGCCCTGCTCCTGCTGTCGGGCGCGAGCTATGCATCCGAACCGGGCAAGCCCGCGATCACTCCGCAAACAAGCCAGTCGGGCGGCCCGCTCGATCCCGCGCAGGAGAAGATCAAGCTCTCGACTGTCGATCTCGCGATCGAGGTCGACCCCGATCGCGAAGTCATCAACGGCACCGCGACCCTGGTGCTTCATACGATCGCCAAGACCGATCGCATCGTGCTCGACCTCGACAAAAATTATACCGTCACCAGCGCCACCGTCGATGGCGTCGATGCGGCAAGCTATGCCGATCCCGACGGGCGGCTGACGATCAAGTTGCTGAAAAAGGCGAAGGCCGACACCGACCTCACCATAAAGATCATCTATGGCGGCCGTCCGCACAGCGCGGTACGCGCGCCCTGGGATGGCGGCTTCGTCTGGGACACGACCCCCGACGGCAAGCCCTGGATTGCGACGGCGGTGCAGATGGAGGGGTGCGACCTGATTTGGCCGTGCATCGATTATCCAACCTACGAACCCGACAAGATCGACCTCCACATCACTGTCCCGCGCGGGCTCGAGGCACCCTCGAACGGCAAGCTGATCGGCGTCGACGAATTGCCCGATGGCCGTTCGACCTGGAATTGGGAAGCACGCAACCCGACGCTCTATGGCGTCGCGCTCAACGTCGGTCCGTATGAAGAGATCAGCGGCGAATATAAGAGTCGGTTCGGCAACACGATCCCGATGCATTATTGGTATCTGCCCGGGGAAAAGGCGCAGGCGGAAAAGCTGTTCGCCGAATTCGCCCCGACGCTCGATTTCTTCGAAAGCGTCATCGGCCCCTATCCCTTTGGCGATGAAAAGCTCGGCGTCGTCGAGACGCCGCACAAGGGAATGGAGCTTCAGACGATCAACGCCTACGGCAACAACTACGCCAAGACACCCTGGGGCTTCGACGACCTGTTCCAGCATGAATTCAGCCACGAATGGTTCGCCAATCAGTTGACCGCCGCGAACTGGGACGATTTTTGGCTGCACGAAGGGTTCGCGGCGTATATGCAGCCGCTCTACGGCAAATGGCGGCGCGGCGATGGCGTCTATACCGCGATGATGCT
>JAPKCG010000054.1 GCA_028823055.1 Sphingomonas bacterium | reverse complement strand
CCTGGCCACGCCCGGTCGCGCGCGCAGATAGAATGGTGCGAGCAGACCGACTGCAAGATAGAGCGCGCCCCCGCCTAGGTCGCCGACCAAACTGGGCGGCGCGACCGGAGGCGAGCCGGGTTGACCCGCGTACCATAGTGCCCCCGACAGCGCGATGTAGTTGATGTCGTGACCCGCCGCCTGCGCGAGCGGGCCGTCCTGTCCCCAACCGGTCATCCGCCCGAACACCAGCGCCGGATTGCGGGCCAGGCACGGTTCGGGCCCGAGACCGAGCCGTTCCATGACCCCGGGGCGCATCCCTTCGATCAGAGCGTCGCAGTGCTCGATCAAGTCGAGGACGGTCGCTACGCTGTCGGGCTGTTTCAGGTCGAGGTGGACGAACCGCTTGCCCCGGTCGAGGATCGACGCGCTGCCTAAGTCGATCGCGTCGGGGCTTGGTGCCGGGCGATCCACGACCACGACGTCGGCGCCGAGATCGGCGAGCAGCATGCCGCAGAATGGGGCCGGGCCGATCCCGGCAATCTCGATTACGCGTATGCCGGCGAGCGGCCCGTGACCCTTCATGCGCTGTCCTCTACCTCGATCGACCACATTTCTGTGGGCTAGAGCTGTGTCGTGTCATTTCGTCCGCTCGAACAAATATGAAAAAGGGGAATACGGTTCGAACCCAATGAATTGGACAGCGCGACGACATCGTCCGATCCGGGATGACAAAGACTGACACTGCGTGTGCGGAGAGGCTGATGGCAACGATCCGGACTGACCTGGGCTACAATCTGCACGCCTGCCCCTTCGGCGTTCGGCGGCGCTGACGATGGAACTACGCAGCCAGTTGCGCCGAGCAGCCAGCCACTTCGCGTCCCGCGAGGCACTGGTGCACGGCGACCGTCGCTTCACGTTCGCCGGCGCCTGGTCGCGGGGCGTCCGCCTTGCCAATGCGCTGGCCGATACCGGCCTGCGGCCCGGCGACAAGATCGCGACGCTCGAGAAGAATTCGATCGAAGCCGCCGACATCTTTCTCGCGGCGGCCATCGGCAATTTCGTTCGCGTGCCGCTTTATGCCCGCAATCGCCGCGAATCCCATGCCCACATGATGCGCAGCACAGGTTGCCGGCTCGCGCTGGTCGATGCGGCGCTACGACCCGAAGTCGCTGGCTTGAACGAGGAACTACCGGACCTCGACCGGCTGATCGTGCGCGATGCGGACTACGAGCGCTGGCTCGACCAGGCATCAGACAGAGATCCCGATCCGGCAATCAAGCCCGACGACCTGTGCGTCATACGCCATACCGGCGGCACGACCGGCGCTCCGAAGGGGGTCGCGTACACGCACCGCAGTTGGATGACGATCTGCGCGGGCTTCCAAGCGGTCGGGCCACGACCGGACCCCGGGTCGACGGTACTGCACGTCGGCCCCTTGTCGCATGCGTCCGGATTCATGTTCTCGCCGTATTGGGCGATCGGTGGCCGCAACATCATGATGGACGCCTTCGATCCCGAGAGCTTTCTCGAGATTCTGGCACGCGAGAACGTCGGCTATGCCTTCGTTGCGCCAACCATGCTGAACGCGATCGTCCACCACGGCAATCCGCGAGGCCATGCCTTTCCCCAACTGAAATGCCTGCTCAGCGCCTCCGCGCCGGTGTCGGAAGCGACGCTACGCCGTTCCTGCACGATCTTCGGCGACGAGGTGCTGCACACCGCCTATGGCCAGACCGAGATCCTGCCCGTGACATCGCTTGGGCCGAAGGAATGGTTCGGCCAGACCGAGGGATCGACCCCGCTTCAGTCGGTCGGCCGCGCGATGCCCTTTGTCGATCTCGAGATACGCGATGCCGAAGGGCGCGCGCTGGGCCCCGACGAACCGGGCGAAATCGTTGCCCGGTTCGAGAACGGCCAGATGCAGGGGTTTTGGGATGATCCCGAGGAAACGTCGCGACGCATGGTCGACGGGTGGGTGAAGACCGGCGACATCGGCCGGGTCGACACCAACGGATTTCTTTACTTGCTGGATCGCGCAAACGACCTGATCGTCTCTGGCGGCTACAATATCTATCCGGCCGAGATCGAGAACGTCATTGCCGATCACCCGCTGGTGGTTGCCGCCGCCGTTTTCGGCATCCCGCACGAAAAATGGGGCGAAACCCCCCTGGCGGTGGTCGTCGTCGCACCGGACACGCAGATCTCCGAACAGGATATCATCGATCTGGTCAGTCAACGGCTGGGTTCGTTCAAAAAGCCTGCGCAGGTCGTCTTCACGACTGAGCCGCTGCCGCTGAGCAACGTCGGCAAGGTGCTGCGATCAAAACTTCGCGAGCCCTATTGGGCCGGCCACGCCAGTCGCATCTCCGGCGCGTGAGCGCTGTCCTGCCCGAAAATTCCGCGGAGCCACTCATGTCGTTCGAGAATATCACCGTAGAAACGCGCGGGCCCGCTTCTTGGGTGTACCTGAATCGGCCGCAGGCGCTAAACAGCCTCACGCTCGGGCTGGCGCACGACCTTGAGGCCGCTATCGAAGCGGCCGAAGCCGATCCGTCGGTGCGCACGTTCGTCATCAGCGGGGTCGGACGCGCCTTCTGCGCGGGTGCCGACCTGCGGGCGATCCGTGCCGGCGATACCCCTATCAGCACCGGTCTCGCGCATTTCCTCGGCGAGTTGGGCCGTGTGTTCACGCGGATCGAAGCATCGCGGCTGCCGACGATCGCGGCGGTCAACGGGCTGGCGCTCGCCGGCGGACTGGAACTGGTCCTGTGCTGCGATATCGTGATCGCGGCCGACGACGCTGTCTTCGGTGACGCACACGCGAACTACGGGCTGCTTCCGGGTGGTGGCGGATCGATCCGCCTGCCGCGCAAGATCGGCGCTGCCCGCGCCACTCGGCTCATGATGACCGGCGAGTCCATTTCCGCGCAGGACATGGAGCGCGCGGGGTTGGTCAGCCGCTGCGTGCCAGCGGCGGCGCTGGCGGAGACCGCGCAGGCACTGACCGAGACGCTGGCCGCGAAAAGCCCGCTTGGCCTGGCGCGCATGAAGGAGCTGGCGGCGCTCGCCGTCGACTGCTCGCACGAGGAGGGTTTGCGGCGAGAAATGGAGATCGTCGCCGCCTACGCAGACTCGTATGATCTGCAGGAGGGACTGGCAGCCTTCGCGGCGAAACGGCCGCCGGAGTTCGTAGGGCGATGAGCGAGGTCTTCATCGCCGGCGTCGGCATGACGTCGTTCGGTCGGCAATTGGACCGGAGCTTGAAGGCGCTGTCGGCCGACGCTTGCGCACAGGCGTTCGCCGATGCGGGATGCGGGCCGGCGAACATCGTGGCGGTATTCTTCGGCAATTGTGTCCAGGGCCATATGGAAGGCCAGGACATGATCCGCGGCGAGATCATCGCCCGCGCCATCGGTATCCACGGCGTCCCCGTCGTGAATGTCGAGAATGCCTGCGCGACAGCCTCGACTGCGCTGCACATGACAACCGCCTATGTCCGCTCGGGCGCGGCGGACATCGTGCTGGCGATCGGCGCCGAGAAGATGTGCTCACCCGACAAGGCGCTGATGTTCAGCGCTTTCGACGGGGCTTGGGACGTGCATGAAACCGCGCGGAACCGCGATATTCTGTTGGCGATGGGTCAGGGCGTCGCGGTGCCGGATGGCTCGGTGTCTGCCCAGCCTTACAGCGTCTTCATGGACATCTATGCCGCGATGTCGCGCGCGCACATGAAGACCTACGGCTCGACACAGGCACAGATTGCTGCCGTATCCGCCAAGAACCATGGCCATTCGGTCGGAAATCCGCTGGCACAATATCGCACCCCCTTTACCGTAGAGGCGGTGCTGGCGGCGGCACCGATCGTGTATCCGCTGACGCTGCCGATGTGTTCGCCGATAAGCGACGGCGCAAGCGCAGCCGTCATCTGCAATGCAGCGGGCTTGCGCAAACTTGCCGTGTCGCCCGGCCGCGCAATCCGGATCCTCGCATCGGTGTTGCAGACCAGTTCCGAACGCGACGCGTGCGACTACGATCGGCACGTCACCCGGTTGGCGGCGGCCCGTGCCTATGCAGCGGCTGGCGTCGATCCGACCGACGTCGACGTCGCCGAGGTTCACGATGCGACTGCGATGGGAGAGATCATCGAAATCGAGGCGCTGGGCCTGGTACCGCCGGGCGAAGGTGGCATCGCCGCTGAGCGCGGCGAAACCGTCCTTGGTGGTCGCCTGCCGGTGAACCCGTCCGGCGGGCTCGAAAGCAGGGGTCATCCGATCGGCGCAACAGGTCTTGCCCAGATCTACGAATTGGTCGGGCAACTGCGCGGCGAAGCAGACGCGCGGCAGGTCGACGGCGCCCGTGTCGCGATCGCGCAGAACGGCGGCGGAGTGGTGGGCGTGGAGGAGGCTGTCGTCGCAGTCACCATCCTCGGTCGATAGGGAGCAGAGGGCATGGAATTCCAACCAGACGAAGAGCAGCGGATGGCGGTCGAAAGCGTCCGCCGTTTCCTCGACGACAAACTGGAACCTGAAATCCGCGGCCATGGCCCGGGCTTCATCCCTCGTCAGCTCATGCAGCGTTGGACCAGTGAGCTGACACAGTTCGGTCACATCACGGCACCGCATGCTGAGCAGTGGGGCGGGCTCGACATGGGCTGGCTGACGCATCTGATGGTCTTCGAAGAGATCGTCTATTCGTCGCTCGACGTTGCCATTCCGGGGTTCATCAACGCGGTGGGTATCGAGCTCATCAGGCGCAACGCGTCGTCGGATTTGCAGGATCGCTACTTGCCGGGCCTCGTCGCAGGTGAGCTCTTCGTATCGATCGGAATCTCGGAACCCGATGTCGGTTCCGATGTGGCGGCGGTGAAAACGCGGGCGGTGCGCGACGGCGACCATTGGATCATCAACGGCGAGAAGACGTGGATCACCAACGGGGCCTATTCGGACATACTGATCTGCACCTGTCGCACGGGCGATGACGAAATCAGCCACATCCTGATCGATCGCGCGGAAAGCCCGTACGAGGTACGCGACATCGAGAAGATGGCCTTGAACGGCCAGTCTACAGCGCAGATTTTTCTCACCGACTGCCGGGTGCCCGCGGGCAACACGCTGGGTCAGCCCGGGGACGGCTTGCGCAACACGCTGAAGGTGTTCGAGATCGCGCGTTGCCACATGGCGATGTGGAGCGTCGGCATTGCCCGGCGCGCGCTGGACGAGGCGATCGCTTATGCAAAGGAGCGCACGCAGCATGGTCGGAAGATCGCCGGCCACCAGCTCATCGCCGACAAGCTGGTGGCCATGGCGACGCAGATCGATGCCGCACGGCTGCTGACGCACCGGGCGATAGCGCTCGTCGATGCCGGCATTCGCGCCGAAACCGAATGCGCGATGGCCAAATGGTTCGCGACCGAGATGGCCATCGGCGTCACCCGCGACGCTCTGCAGATCCACGGGGGCAACGGCGTGACGAGGGACTTCATCGTCGAGCGACTGGCACGCGAAGCGATCATCTGTCCGATCCCGGATGGAACGACGGAAATCCAGAAGCTCATTATCGCGCGCGCGTTGACGGGCATCGGGGCGTTTCGCTGACGGAGGGTACGATGATGATCGACACTTTGCGTTACGACGGCCGGGTCGTGATCGTCACCGGCGCCGGTGGCGGGCTGGGTCGTCAGCACGCGCTGCTGTTCGGTGCGCGCGGCGCTCGCGTCGTGGTGAACGACCTTGGCGGTGGGCGCATGGGCGACGGCAGCTCGTCGACCGCCGCCGACCGGGTGGTCGAGGAGATTCGCCGCGGCGGTGGCGAGGCGGTCGCGAACTACGATTCCGTAACGGACGGCGCGCGGATCGTCACGACCGCGCTCGATGCGTTCGGCACGGTCGATGTGGTTGTGAACAACGCCGGCATCTTGCGCGACGTCAGCTTCGGTAAGATGACCGATGAGGATTGGACGCTGCTGCACGACGTGCACTTGAACGGGTCGCGCGCTGTCACGCAGGCGGCGTGGCCGGTGATGCGCGACAAGGGTTATGGCCGCGTCGTGATGACGACGTCCGCCGCCGCCATCTACGGCAATTTCGGGCAAGCCAACTACGCTGCGGCAAAACTCGGCATTCTCGGTCTCGCCAATGCGCTGGCGGAGGAGGGCCGCACCAAGAATATTCGGGTCAACACGATCGCTCCGATCGCAGCGTCGCGGATGACGGAAACGGTGTTCCCGCAAGATTTGCTCACGCGGCTGCGACCGGAGGCGATCAGCCCATTGGTAGGCTGGCTGGCTCACGAGGATTGCAGCGAAACCAAAGGCCTTTTCGAGGTGGGCGCCGGCTATGTCTCGAAACTGCGATGGCAGCGCTCACGGGGCCATCGCTTTGGCGACATGGCGGATTTCACGCCTGACGACATCGCGCGTCACTGGTGCGAGATAAGCGATTTCACGCATGCCGAATACCCGACGACGATCAACGACAGCCTTGCCGCGGTCCAACCCCCGGCAGGAGCCGGCGACTTATGACACGATGGAATAGATTGCCCGCATATTGAATTGGACGACCGCGTCCGACCACGCGACTCCGTTGGTCGATAATCATAAATTCTTGGGAGAGATGGGGCCATGAAACATTGCCTGTTCGCGTCCGTCGCCTTGGTTTGGGCTGGATCGGCATTTGCACAATCGGCACCGGTGGCGTCGCCGACGCCGGAGCCCCAACCCTCTGGCCAGACCGAAGCCGCGAGGCCGACGGCGACGGAGGCGCTTTCCGAAGAGATCGTCGTGACGGCCACCAAGCGGGGCTACGCAGAGAGCGTGCAGAACGTCGCCATCGCGATGACCGCATTCGGGGAAGCTCAGCTCGACGCGAAGTTCGTGCAGAACCTCCAGAGCCTGAGTTATGATGTACCCAACGTGCAGCTCGACGGCGTTGGCACTGCGCCTGGTTACGCCAACTTCACGATCCGCGGCCTAGGTATCAACAGCACCATCCCTTCGATCGACCCTACGGTCGGCGTCTTCGTCGACGGCATGTATCTGGGGATCAATGCGGGCGTCGTCCTCGACAATTTCGACCTTGAGGGGGTTGAGGTGCTGCGCGGACCGCAAGGATTGCTGTTCGGCCGTAACGTGACAGGCGGCGCGGTAGTGATGCGCACGACCCTTCCCCGCTTCACCTTTGGGGCCAATG
The DNA here is from genome assembly GCA_028823055.1 of Sphingomonas bacterium. Lineage (GTDB taxonomy): Bacteria > Pseudomonadota > Alphaproteobacteria > Sphingomonadales > Sphingomonadaceae > Sphingomonas. The sequence continues at coordinate 5,716 of JAPKCG010000054.1, read as the reverse complement.
CCAAGGTTTCCGTCGAAACGGGGCTCAAGAAGACCGTCAGTGGGATGGTGACGGGACCGCTGATCGATGACGTCCTGGCTGCCAAGCTGGCGGTATACTACAGCGACGACGACGGCTGGTTCCGAAACCGCTTTGACGGCAGGAGTTTCGGCAAGTCACGCGACCTGATCATCCGCCCGGCGCTCTCCTTCAAAGGCGGCGACGATTTCCGCATGGATATTCGCTTCGAGCATGGCGATGTCGATGGCGACGGCGCCCCGGTTCAAAGCCACGCCGTATTCCCACGCAACACCTTTGGTCTGTCGATTGACTTCCCGGGCTTCTACAAGGCGGTCTGGAACCAGGCGCTCGTCGAAACGAATGTCGATATCGGCCTGGGCGACGGCGTCATCACGAATATCTCGGGCTATCGTCAGTTTCGGTCGCGGACGGCGACCGATATCGATGGGACGCCGCAATCGTTCTTCAACGGCTTCTTCAATATTGCGCAGAAGCAATTGAGCAACGAGCTGCGTTATGCCGGGACATTCGGTGCGGTCGAGGTTACTACCGGCCTATACTACTTTACCCAGGATCTGAGGTATGCCGAGCGTCGCAATCTGCTGAACAATACCCGCATCGTTTCGGGTGGGGGGACCCAAGACCAGACCACATGGGGCATCTTTGCCTCTGCCGACTGGCATTTTACCGACACATTGACGGTCAATCTGGGGGGGCGTTACAGCTGGGAACGCAAGTTCGTGCGCGTGGGCACCTTGCGGGCGGACGGGTGCAATCTGGCCGCGCTCATCTGCAATACCAACTTCGTCGATTCCGATGACTGGAAAAGCTTTACGCCGAAAATCGGACTACAGTGGAAGCCGGATGACCGGACTCAGGTTTACGGCCTCTACACACGCGGTTTCCGCAGCGGCGGATACAATTTGCGCAATACCGACCCGGGCGTCCCGCCGGGGCCGTTCGATCAGGAGGTGCAGGACAGTTTCGAGATCGGGGCAAAGAAGCAGTTCGGCCGTAGCCGGCTGAACCTTGCCGCATTCCATAACCAGCTGGACAATCTGCAGCGGGAAATCATCGTTCCTGGTCCGCTCGGCGTCAGTCAGGTCATTCGTAACACGGCTGACGCGAAGATCCAGGGCGTGGAGGCGGAGGGTCAATTCTTCGTATTCCCCAATCTCGTGCTGTCTGGACAGGTGGGCTACGTCCACGGTCAGTACAGCAACGTCCGTTTCGACATCAGCGGCGACGGGATCATCAACGACGTCGACCGCAATCTGAAGCTGCCGCGGCTTTCGCCTTGGACCTATGGCGCGGGCATCACATACGATCAGCGACTGGGCTCGGTCGGCACCGCGACCGCACGCGTCGATTTTACGCACCGTGATAGTGCCCGCTTCACCGACAACAATATCGGTTTCCTGCCCGCGGCGGACATGCTCGACGCTAGCCTGACCTACACGACGACCGATCGCGTGTGGCGCGTCTCGATCTATGGCCGCAATTTGCTGAACGAGGTCACTTATGGCGGCGACACCCCACTCTCTACGGCGTTCGGCGGTGTCGGCGCCAGCCTGTCGCCACTCAACAAAGGACGCGTGATCGGCGGAGAGGTGGCACTCAGCTTCTAGGCATCCACGCTTGGCGCACGCGCGCGATCAGGTCCTTGCCTGCGGGCTTGATCGGCCATCGCGCGCGTGCGGCGTATGACAACACCAGCGGGTCGAGCAAGCCCGTGTCGAGCAATGGTACGAACGCATCGCGAAACCAGCGGCTTGCTGTGAAAGCCCTTGCCACCAGCCCGATGGTATCGGTCGCGGCGACGATCTGACGAACCAGCGGGAAGTGGTCGGTCAGGTGGATGCGATCTTCCGGGCGTTGCCCGTCCTGCTCATACAGCTGCTGGATGATCGGGGTGTAGGGTTCGGAAGAGGACGGAACGACAAAATCGAACCGCGCCAGCGACTGCTTGTCGACGGGATGGCGCGTTAGGATCGGGTGGTCCTTGCGTACGAACGGCAGGATTTCCACCGTCGCGATGCGATCGCTCTTGAACTGTGGCCAGCCGGCGAAGGCTGCCTCTAACCCGAACGCAACATCAATATCTCCGCGAGAGAGCAGTTGCACCGCACGCTCACTATTTCCCGAAACCGTTTCGATCCGGACGCTGGCACGCCGCTTCAGAAGCCCGATCGCCGGCCCCATGATCAACCAATCGATCGAGCCCGGAAACAGCCCGATGCGAAGCAACCCCGCAAACGGATCGGTGTTGCGGTCTCGCTCTCCCAGCAGATCGAGCGCATCCGCGAGCAGCCGTGCGGCCCGATCGATGAAGTCGCGGCCCTCCGGCGTCATTGCGACGCCGCGCGATGTCCGGTTGAAGATCGCGAAACCGACCTGTTGTTCGAGGTCGGCGACACTCTTCGTGACCGCCGATTGGGTCACGCCGACAGCCTTGGCCGCGCCGGAGAACGAGCCGACTCGCGCGACCGCAACGGCATATCTCAGTCGGGGATCGAGCACGGATAAACCTTTGCCTTTTCACTTGTCGTCCGCAACACCCCAAGTGGCCTTGTCAAAGCAACTAGACTTGCTTCGTTTAAGTGAAGAGGCATTCGCTCAGCGTGACGCGGTTCGTTCGAACCGCGCGGGACTGGTGTAATCGAGTGCGGAGTGGCGCCTGACGAGGTTGTAGAAGCCGTCGATATAGCGGGCAATGGCGCGCTTGGCTTGGACGCGGGTGTAGAAGACGGTGCGCCAGACAAGCTCGGATTTGATGGTCTTGAAGAACGTCTCGACTATCGCGTTATCGTAGCAATTTCCTTTGCCGGACATGGAGATGCGGATGCCGTGGCGACGCAGTCCGGCCTGGAAGTCCACGAAAGAATATTCGCTGCCGCGGTCCGAACGGTGAATGAGCCCTCTGGGCGGACGCCGCATGACGATGGCCTTGCGTTGACGTCCTCCCTGTTTTTTCATCCGGTTTGAGTGAGAGTTTTCCGGCCCTTTTAAGCCCGCGTGCAAGGAGCCGGGACATGAAGAAGTCGAGGTACACGGAAGAGCAGATTGCGTTTGCGCTGAAGCAGGCGGAAATGGGCACGCCGGTGGCCGAGGTCATCCGCCGGATGGGCGTGTCGGAGCAGACGTTTTACCGCTGGAAGAAGGTGTATGGCGGACTGGGCGGCGGCGAGCTGCGGCGGGTCAAGCAGCTTGAGGACGAGTATCGCAAGCTCAAGCAGCTCGTCGCGGATCTGAGCCTGGATAAGCACATCCTGCAGGACGTGCTCGCAAAAAAGCTCTGACGCCTGGGCGACGGCGCGAGATCGTCGCGCAGGTCCAGGCGTCCCACGGCGTCAGCGAGCGGCGTAGCTGCCTCGCGCCCGGCGTCGACCGCTCGTCGGTGCGGTACGTGTCGCATAAGCCTGACCAGGCGCCGCTGCGGCTGCGCATCCGTGACCTGGCGGCGGCACGGGTGCGCTACGGCTATTTCCGGATCTACATCCTGCTGCGCAGGGAAGGCTGGCTGGTGAACCACAAGCGCGTCTATCGGCTCTACCGGGAAGATGGGTTAAGCCTCCGGCTCAGACGTCCTCGTCGCAACGTCAGCGCTGCAAATCGCGAACGCCAGCCCGCGGCGTCGGCGCCTAACGAGATGTGGTCGATGGACTTTGTCTCGGACGCCTTGTTCGACGGCCGACGGTTGCGGGCGCTGACGGTTGTCGACGCTTTCACCCGTGAGGCGCTTGCGATCGATGTCGACCAGGGCATCAGGGGTGAGCAGGTCGTGGCGGTCATGACGTGGATCTCGGCGATACGCGGCGCGCCCAAGACCATTCGGGTGGACACTGGGCCGGAGTTCATCTCGAAGGCGCTCGATCGCTGGGCGTATGAGAACGGCGTCACGCTGGACTTCTCGCGGCCGGGCAAACCGACCGACAACGCCTTTGTCGAGAGCTTCAACGGCCGGCTGCGGGACAAGTGCTTGAACAGCCACTGGTTCCTGTCGCTGGCAGACGCCCGAGCCAAGATCGAGGCTTGGCGACGGGACTATAACGAGAGCCGTCCTCACACGGCGCTTGGCTGACTGACGCCAGCAGAATATGCTCTATCCGCCGGGGTTACCCCGGCGGATGCAGGCCGGAAGCTCGCATCATGCCCGGATAAAAAACCGGGGGACCGTCAATCTTACCTTTGTGCCACTGCCATGGCCGTGGAAATGGTCGGACACCAAGACGCTGTGGCTGACCGGGCTCGCTCTCGCGGCATTCCTGCCTTCATCGCGCACTGGCTCGCGGGACTTCGCCGGGCCGCCGTCTGTACCGCCATTACCGCCATCGGTATTGCCCCTGCGCCGCTCCCGGTCGGATGGACGACGTTCGCGATCTTCGGCGCCGCAAAGATGACGCGTCCACCCTGCGCGTCATGCCTCTCGGATCGGCGCGAAGCTTCGGGGGGCAACGCTTTGCGTCGTAGCCCGCGTTGCGCAGACGATGGCTACTATGGCGACTATGATCGAACGGGCGATCACGGCAGCTTCGCTTTCATCGTCGCCAGCGCCTCCGCCCACCCGGCAAGTGCACGCGAGACCAGGCGGCCATGAGCAGAGTCGGGATTGGCGGCATAGTCATTCGCCCAGGTGCCGCTCGCCGCGTTCGAAAATCCAAGCGTCGACAGCTTGTTCTCGACCACGGAACGCGTACGCATTTTGTCGGCTTCGGCCCTGCTCATGACGGCAGGGTTTGGATCGAGGCGGAAGTCGCCGTTGCCCAGCGCCTTGCCGGGTCGGCAATTCACAAGCTGCGCCGCCCGACCGTTCCGCGTCATCCGCGGCACGCAGGATCCTCCCTGCGCACAGAAGGATACGCCGTTCGCATCGCGCCGCATGATTGTCGCGGGCAGCAGCCTGCCTGCCGACCAGCGATGGCCCATGTCGTCCGTTACCGGCCGCAAGATGCGGATCCGGCATTCCCGGACGGGTTTCGCCGCGGCCGGCAGGGCCATGCCGACAGACAGGATGAGGATCATGGAACGTATCATCAGTGCCTCCAGGACAGTTTCGGGTCGGATCGACGAGCCCTTCAGGGCGCTGCGGGATGCAGCAGGTCTTCGACGCCCATGCGGGCGAAGAAGGCGCGTTGAAGTTCGGCGGTGACGCCGTTGATGCGCGTGACGTCGCGGCCTTGCGGATCGATGTCGACACGGCGCGGGCGTGTGCCGGGCATCATCGCGACGATGTCACGGATAGCCTCGGCGACCTCCTGTGCATCGTGGCGACGATCGGGCAGGTTAGTCCTGTCGAGCCGCTCGGCGAGTTGATCCGACAGGCCCGCCAGTCGATCGTATTGTGCCACGATCCCGACGTCGGCCGGGCCGACCGCGTGTTTGAAATGATCGGTGCCGGACGTGTAGGCCCCGGGCTGAACGATCACGGTCTCGATGCCATAGCGCGCGGTCTCGAACGCCATCACCTCGGCCAGCACGTCTCCGGCCGCCTTCGATGCAGCATAGGGGCCGGTGAAGGGGTCCGGCAGGCGATTGATCCCGCTGCCGGTATAGATCAGCAGGCCTCGTCCCGCTCGCCGCATGGCCGGGAGCACCGCGCGGTTCACCCGCACCCAGCTGATGGCGTTCAGGTCGATGACCTCCGCGATCTGCTCGGGCCGGAACTGTGGATCGGCGTGGAAAAGGGACCCCGGTAGCGGGGTGATCGGCGTCGAAA
>JAPKCG010000456.1 GCA_028823055.1 Sphingomonas bacterium | reverse complement strand
GCCGCCGCCGCCGCCGCCGCCGCCGAAGCCGCCACCGCCGCCGCCGCCGAAACCACCGCCGCCGAAACCGCCACGAACGCCACCGCCGAACCCGCCGCCGCCGAAGCCACCGCGGACACCGCCGCCGAAACCACCGCCGCCGCCACCGAAATCGTCGCCGCCGAACTTGTCGCGCTTGTCGCGACCACGTCCGCCACGAGTGCCGCGGCCACCTTTATCAAAACTCATAACCCTGTTCGTCTTCCCGGTTCGCCCGCAATATCCTGTCGAGCAATCGCGCGCCGGACGACGAACACGAGCCCTAGGACGCGAAAAATTTCTGCGCCTTGGGAATCGCTCTTAGCGCAAATTGCAAGGGCCTGCATGTAAATTCGGTCGTAAGCTGCACCGTTTACGACGAATACTTGCACAACCGTGTTCCGCTGGGCACAGCTGGTCGTCATGGACGCCATTTTACAGCTGCTCTCCAGCCCCGCCGCATGGGCCGCGTTGCTGACCCTGATCATTCTTGAGGTCGTGCTGGGGATCGACAACCTCATCTTCATATCGATTCTGTCGAACAAACTCCCCGAGGCGCAGCGGAGCAAGGCGCGGCGACTCGGCATCGGCCTCGCGCTGGTATTTCGACTCGTGCTGCTGTCGATGATCGCCTGGCTGGTCGGTCTGACCGCGCCCGTCATCGACCTCGGCCTGACGGGCGCACCGGGGGCGCATGGCGAACCGACGTTCGAAACCGCCTTTTCATGGCGCGACATCATCCTGATCGCGGGCGGCCTGTTCCTGACCTGGAAGGCGACGAAGGAGATCCATCACAATGTCGACCTTCACGCCGACTCAGACAGCGCGCCCGGCGTCCCGGGCAAGGCTGCAACGACGCTCGGCAGCGTTCTCGTCCAGATCATCTTGCTCGACATGGTCTTTTCGATCGATTCGATCCTGACCGCGGTCGGCATGACCGACGAATTGCCGATCATGATCACGGCGGTCATCGTCGCGGTCGGCGTCATGCTGATCGCCGCCGATCCGCTCGCCAATTTCATCAACCGTAATCCGACCGTCGTGATGCTGGCGCTCTCCTTTCTGCTGATGATCGGTCTCGTGCTGATCGCCGACGGGTTCGGCGTCCATGTGCCAAAGGGCTATATCTATGCCGCGATGGCGTTTTCGGCGCTGGTCGAAACGCTCAACATCATCTCGCGCCGCCGCAAGGCCAGGAGCGACGGTGCCGCTGGCGGCCCCGTCGGCCATTGAGCGTTCGGCAAACCGGGCGTAGGGGGCGTGGATGACCGTCCATTTCCATGAAGAAGACATTCCCGCCGATCTATTCGCGCCGGGTGCCGCGATTGCGGTCGACACCGAAACGATGGGGTTGCTGACGCCGCGCGACCGGTTGTGCGTCGTCCAGCTGTCCGATGGCGGCAGCGACGAACATCTCGTTCGCTTCGCCCCCGACAGCGACTATGACGCACCGAATCTCAAGGCGTTGCTCGCCGATCCGGCGCGGCTCAAACTCTATCATTTCGGCCGCTTCGACATCGCCGCGATCGATTTCTATCTCGGGGTCGTCGCCGCGCCGGTCTATTGCACCAAAATCGCCTCGCGCCTGATCAGGACCTATACCGACCGGCATGGTCTGAAGGAACTGGTCCGCGAATTGCTCGGTCAGGACATTTCGAAACAGCAGCAATCATCCGACTGGGGCGCGCCCGAACTCAGCGATGCGCAAAAGGATTACGCCGCCAGCGACGTGCGCTTCCTCCACCGGTTGAAGGAGGAACTCGACCGGCGGCTGAAGCGCGAAGGGCGGATGGAGCTGGCCCAGTCCTGTTTCGACTTCCTCCCCACCCGCGCGGCGCTCGATCTGGCGGGCTGGCCCGAAACCGACATTTTCGCGCATGCCTGATTCGCATGTCTAACATCGCGGTCCGCCAACGGTCGCAGCGGCAGAACTGGGCCGCGCCGGGATCGAGCCACGACCGGCTCGTCGGCGTGCTCGGCGTCGTCTTACCGAGTTCGATCGGCGTGCTCGCCGCGTTCCTCGTCCTCGCGCCGCTAACCGCGGGGGGCGATGTTTCCTTCGTGCTCGACAAGAACAAGGTCGAAGTCGCCAAGGAGCGGATGAAGATCAAGGCCGCGACCTATCGGGGGCAGGATCAGAAAGGCCAGATGTTCGAACTTCAGGCCGCGTCCGCGATCCAGAAAAGCTCCGCCGAACCCGTCGTCGACCTCAACCGCCTTGCCGCCGCGGTCGAACTGCCCGACGGCCCCGCGACGATCCGCGCCGACACCGGACGCTACGACATGGATTCGCAGCAGGTGAAGGTCGTCGGCCCCGTCGTCGCGCGCGCGCCCAATAATTATCGGCTCGATACCAGCGATGCGACGATCGACCTCAAGAACCGCACGATGCAAAGCGCCGGTCCGGCCAAGGGCACGGTGCCGCAAGGGACGTTCAGCGCGAACAACATGAGCGCGAATCTCGAAGACCGCACCGTGACGTTGAATGGCAATGCCCGCTTGCGGATCGTGCCCGGACGCACGAAATAGCCGCAATGCGTTTCGCCCCTTCCATTGCCGCGCTTGCCGCCGCCCCCACGCTCGTGATCGCCCTCGCTCTCGCCACCACGGCGGGGTTGGCGCAACGCGCGCACAATTCGAAGGCGCCGATCGATTTCTCCGCCGATCATATCGAGTTGCAGGACAAGGCGAACCGCG
>JAPKCG010000455.1 GCA_028823055.1 Sphingomonas bacterium | reverse complement strand
CGACAGCGTCAGCGCGGGCTGGCCTTGACCGGCGAACCTGACCTGCGGCGCGCATCGCTCGACGCGATCAAGGCCGAACTGGCACGGCGCGGCGAGACGCTCGACGCGCTGTGCCGCGAGGAGCCGCGTGCCTACGGTCGCATGCCGTCCTGCCGCGTCGATTCGTGCGGCGTGGCGGTCGAGCGCGGCAAGGTCATGTGTCGCACGCACTGGTTTGCGGTGCCCCATGACCTGCGCGGTGACCTGCTCGCCTCCTATTCCAGGGCACGGCGGACGCGGTCGAGCGATGACGCTCGCCGCTATCAGGATTTGCTCACCGAAGCTGCGGATGCAGCGGAACGCGGAGGTCGCTGATGCCTCGTCGACATGATGATTACGCGCACGGCATCACCGATCGGGAGCGCGAAGTGCTTGATCGATCCGATGTCGGCGTTCCTGCCACCACGATCGCCCGAGAAGTCGGCCTCGATCTCGGTTACGTCCGCCAGCTGATCCGGATGTACGCGATCAGCGATCGCACCGAACGGCTGTGGCGCAAGTCGGCCACGGCGAGCAATCGCGCCTACGTCGATGCAATCGCCGCGACCGGGCGGAGCTTCGCATGATGGCGGGCGATCCTGCCAAGGTGATCCGGGCGCGGCGCGAGGCATTTGCCTTTGCACTGGCCGAAGGGATCAGCGTCGCAGAGGCGATCGACACTTTGGCGCGGGCGCGCTGGGCCGACACGCACGCGCGGCTGGCGGCAAAGCGCTGCGGCACGCGGATCGAACAGTCGCAGGAGGACAGCGGACGCCCGCTGCAATGGTGGCAACGTGACTGAGCTCAGTCCCTTCAGCACCTCGACCGAACGCGTCGGCGATCGGGTCAAGATCACCATCATGCTCAGCACCGATCCGGGCCCCATGCGGGAGTTCCGTCCGCTGTTCGATATCGAGTTGGACGAGGCCCACGCGATCATGCTGTTCGGCGAGTTGGGCCTCGCGCTCCAGGCGATCGGCGAGAATCGCACGGCGTCCGGTGGCAACGTGTTGACGTTCCCGGCGACGGAGCGTCCCGCATGAGCGCGCCTGGAAACAGTGTCGGCTGGGTTGAGAAGCGGGTCGCGCTTGAACGCGCTGCCATCGCCTGGCTGCGCCACCGCGGATTTGCGGTCACGCGGCTGAGTGATGGGGTCGAATACATCGCCCGCTATCAGGTCGACCGCGCGCGCAACCCGTTCGATTTCGATCGGCTGGTCGCGTTCGCCCGTCAGATGGGCTTTGCCGAGTGACGGGCAAGCGCCGTTCCTCGATCGACGCTAGCCAGCTTGGCTTCACGTTCGAGCCGCCCGTGCTGGCGAGCCGCGATTCGGACCTTGCCGGTCTGGATCGCGTCGTCGCGGCATCGGTGGCGATGGCGCTGAAGACGGAGCTGCGCTCGCGATTCGAGGTTGCGGGCGCGATGTCGGCGCTGCTCGACGACGAGGTCACCAAGCTGATGCTCGATGCGTATGCGTCGGAAGCGCGCGAGGGGCACAATATCTCGGCCGCGCGCCTGTTTGCGCTGATCGCGGTGACGCAGCGGTTCGATCTGCTCGATGCGATCGTCCGCCGGATCGGCGCGGCCCTGCTCGTCGGCGACGAACTGCTGACCGCGCGCCTGGGGCATCTGAAGGCGCAGCAGCGCGCGCTGTCGGCGGAGATCAAGAAAATCGAGCAGGCCGCAACGCCGATCGACCGGGAGACGCGGTCATGATCCGCAACCCCGGCCATTTGCCGCGCGGCGCTGCGAACAAACGCGTTCGCGTGATCCTCGCGAACGGCAATCCGGCGGGACCGTGGGCAGCTGACGGCAATGGCGCATGCCGCTGGTCGCGGACCGGCAGCCCGTTCGACATCGACTATTATGAGGTGATCGCGTGAAGGTGAACGGCGGCAAGGAATGGTTCACCTCGGCCGAGCTGGCGGACCTGGCGCTTGCGGGCCTTGGCGCGGTCAAGCGGCGGATCAACGAGCGCGCGGCATCCGAGGGATGGGCGCTGCGCACCGGCATGTACGATGAGCCGCTGGCGCGACCGCGTGTGGCACGGGGCGGCGGGTTGGAATATCACATCAGCGTCCTGCCAGCGGCGGCGCGAGCGGCGTTGGCGGCAAAAGGCGTGACTGCGGTCGCCGACGTTGTCCATACGCCAGAGGCGGGCACGATCGGCGGCGCGGCCGCGATCTGGCGGTGGTTCGACGGGGCAACGGAGAAGGTCAAAGCCGAAGCCGCGCGCCGGTTGGGCGCGATCACGATGGTCGACGATTTCGAGAGCGCCGGAATGACCCGTTCTGCGGCCGTCGCGGCCACCGCAGGCCAGTCGGGCATCGGCGCATCGACGATCTGGAGCTGGTTTCAGCTGATCGAGGGCGTCACGGCTGCGGATCGGCTTGCCTATCTTGCCCCGCGCCGCGCAGGTGGCGGGTCCACGACCGAGGTCGATCCCGGCTGCTGGCAATTCCTGATCTCCGACTATCTCCGCTACGAGAAGCCGACGTTCACGTCTTGCTACCGCCGGATGATGAAGGAATATGCCGCGCCGCGCGGCATTCCGGTGCCGATCGAGCGCACGTTGCGCCGTAAATTCGAGCGCGAGGTCGATGGTCGGCTGGTGATCGCACGCCGCGAGGGTCCCGAGGCACTGCGGCGGTCGATCCCAGCGCAGCAGCGAACCGTTGCCGACCTGCATGCGCTCGAAA
>JAPKCG010000454.1 GCA_028823055.1 Sphingomonas bacterium | reverse complement strand
TCCAGGGTGGGCTGATCCGGGGCAGCGTACCTGCGGGAACGGTGTCGCTGACGCTCGATGGCGAGCGGGTCGGCATCGAGAACGGGCGGTTCGTGGCGGGGTTCGATCGCGACGCCAGCGGGATCGCGATGCTCGTCGCGACGATGGCGGACGGACGCCGCGTCACCGACATGCTGACGATCGCCAAGCGCGACTGGACGATCTCGCGGCTGTCGCGCCTGCCCAAATACCCCGTGCCGAGTGCGGCGTTCCAGCGCGTCCGTCCGGGCGAGCTCGCCCGGATCGTCGCGGCGCGCGCGCAAGTGACCGATGCGGCCGGTTGGCGACAGGATTTCGCCTGGCCGGTGACGGGTCGTATCTCGACCCGGTTCGGGTCGCAGCGCATCTATGCCAATGGCGAGGCAGGATCCTATCATTCGGGCATCGACATCGCGCGCGGCACGGGCACGACCGTGGTCGCGCCCGCCGATGGCGTCGTCATTCTGGCCACGACATCGCCCTTTCTGCTCGAAGGCAATCTGGTGATGCTCGATCATGGCATGGGGCTCAACAGCGCCTTTCTGCATCTGTCGCGGATCGACGTGACGGCGGGGGACCATGTTCGCCAAGGCGAGCCGATCGGCCAGGTCGGCAGCACCGGCCGCGCCACCGGCCCGCACCTCCATTGGAGCATGCGCTGGCACGATGCCAAGCTCGATCCATTGCTGGTGGCGGGGCCGATGGGGAAGTAACGAGGGCGAGAACTCCCGAGATCTGAGCGCGGCTCCGGTAATCGCGCGCGGCGATAGTGTAACTTTTTGGTAACACCGAGCCGGGAAGTCGGTTTTCCGCACTGCAGCGGGTTTACACCGGTGCAAGTCGCCGTTCATTCTGCCTTCATGTTCCCTGCGTGGCGATCGCGCGACATGGGGGGCTTGTCACATCTGGTGCGGTGCCGTGCTGCGGATCGATGCCAGACAAGCGAGGGAAACGCTGCATGACTTACAATTCCAAGACTGTTCGGCGATCATTGCGCCGCTCGACCGCTCTTCAGGCGATCGCTCTTATGGGTGCGGGTGTCACGGCGATTGCGATGGCTGCACCGGCCTATGCGCAGGATTTTACAAATGTGAACGCTACGGGTCGTGTGCAGGGGACCGATGGCAAGGCCATCTCCGGTGCAACGGTCACCGTTACGTCGAACGATCAGGGTTTTTCCCGGTCAGTTACCAGCTCCGGCGATGGGTCGTTCCGCATTTCGCAATTGCCGCAGGGCAATTACACCTTCACGGTTGCTGCGGACGGGCATGACACGTTTTCGGATGGAAACGTCTCGCTGACGCAGGCGGCTGCGGCCAACCAGTTCACTCTGTCGCCTGCTGGGCTGGCCAGCAGCGGCGGCGACATCGTCGTGACGGCGGGCCGTATTCAGGTCGCCGACTTCGACCGAAACACCGTGGGCGCGGTCATTCAGATCGGCGAACTCGCGACGCGCGTTCCCGTTGCGCGCGATCTGACCTCAGTCGTCTTGCTTGCGCCTGGTACGTCGGCGGGCGATGCGGCGTTCGGCAACCTGCCCGCTGTCGCCGGTTCGTCGGTGTCGGAAAACGTGTTCTTCATCAACGGCCTGAACATCACCGACCAGCGTCAGGGCCTTGGTTCCGCAACGGTCCCATTCGAATTCTACAACACGGTGGAAACCAAGATCGGATCGATCCCCGCTGAATATGGTCGTTTCACAGGCTCGTTCGTCAACGCGACGACAAAGTCGGGCGGCAACGAATTCCACGGCGGTGTACTCGTCAATTACGAGCCGGATGCGCTTCGCGAAGACCGACCCAACACGCTCTATGCCAATAACTTGACCGATTATCGCGAGCGACTGCAGACAAACTTCTATTTGTCCGGGCCGATCATCAAGGACCATCTGTTCTTCTACGGTCTGTATCAGTCGAACGACTTTACCTCGGGTGACACCTCGCTCATCAGCAATGCGAATACCTCGCTGCTCTTGGCCAACGGCACCCGGCAGGCCGTGCCGCCCTTCAGCACCGGTAACTTCCGCAATGTCGTCACGACCAACTCGCCCTTCTACGGCGGAAAGCTCGATGCCGTCATCGTCGATGGCCAGCGTCTCGAATTCACCTATTTCAATACAAAGTCGACGCAATATAGTGACAACTATTCCGTCGTAGATGCGCAAGGCGGCACTTATGATAGCCGTTCAGACCCCGCCGGTCCGTTCCAGGGCCCCTATGTGGGGCGTGCGGTACAGAAGTTCGGCGGCGAGAACTATGTCGCGCGATATACCGGTCAATTCTTCCCGTGGCTGACGATTTCGGCTGCATACGGTAAGAACAAGGATCGCTCGATCCAAGGGTCGAATAACGACGCGTTGCCCTTTATTTCCGATCAGTCGGGTCGCTTCACCCCAGCATTAACGGGCAATCCGGTAAACAGCGTCACTGACAATCGCGACGAACGTGAATTCTATCGGGCCGACGCGGACGTTTATGTGAATTTGCTTGGCCAGCATCACTTTCGTGGCGGCTATGATCGTGAAGACCTGACGAGCGTCGCGGTCGTTCGGTACACCGGCAATGTGGCCTATACGTATCAATTCTCGGGTCCGAGCGGCGATGTCTATGCGCCAGCCAACACATTGTATGTTTCGGGCCGCACGTTCGTGAACGGCGGCACCTTCAAATCGCGAAACGAGGCTTATTATCTCCAGGATG
>JAPKCG010000053.1 GCA_028823055.1 Sphingomonas bacterium | reverse complement strand
CGCGATTTGGCAAGGCATTCGGCCCATTCATCGTCGCACTGACTGTCGGCGACGATACCTGATCCCAGTCCCATCGTCGCGACGCCCGGTTCGTTGACGACGAGCGTGCGGATCGCGACGCTGAAGGCCGCACCGCTGGCATCGATACGCCCGATGCTCCCCGTGTAGACCCCACGCGCCCGCGGCTCGACCCCAGCGATCACTGCCATCGCCCGCTGTTTGGGCGCCCCGGTAATCGACCCGCACGGAAACAACGCAGTGACGACATCGATCGCGTCCCGATCTGGCGCGAGCGTCGCCGTCACGGTCGATGTCATCTGATGAATCGTCGGATAGGTTTCGACCGCGAACAATTCAGGCACCGCCACGCTGCCCGCGACCGCGACACGCGACAGGTCGTTGCGCATCAGATCGACGATCATCAGATTTTCGGCGCGCTGCTTTTCATCGTTACGCAGCATCGCGGCGCGCATCCGATCCTCTTCGGGTGTCGCCCCGCGTGGCGCAGTGCCCTTCATCGGGCGACAACCGAGCGTATCACCATCGAGCGTGAAGAAGGATTCGGGCGACAGCGACAACAGCATCGTCTCCCCCGTATCGACAAGCGCGCCATGACCCGCCGCCGCCTGCCCCCGCAAGCGCGCATAAAGGTTAAGCGGGTCGCCCGCGAACCGAACAGTCGCGGAAAAAGTCAGGTTCGCCTGATAGATATCACCCGCACGAATCAGCTCGATCACCCGATCGAACGCGGCATCATAATCGGCGCGCGTGATATCGGGATCGACCGTCCCGACCCACGTCCCCGCAGGGTCGGGCAGCAACGCCGTGACCGCGTCGCCGTCGATCGCCTCATGCCCGTCGAACAACCCGAACCATAATAGCGGTGACGGCCCGGCGGCAACATCGGGCGCGCGGGCGACGAAGGCGGCACCCGCTTCATAGGTGAGATAGCCCGCCGCCTCATATCCCCCGACTATTCCCGCGCGAATAGCCACGAGCGCATCGGGGATGTCCTCGACGCTGGTGGCGCTGATAACGCGGGCGGGATCGCGATAAAGCCGCGCGGTGCCGCCCGGGCGGGCATCGTCAAGCAGAACGAAGGGACGGCGATCCGCGAACATCATCGTCAGATGCCCTGCGCCACCGGTTGCGGCAACCCACGCCGTTGACGATGGGCGCGTGCGCGACCATCTCGAAAGCCATGACCGATACCGCCATCCAGCAACCGCCGCTTCGCGCCGCGATCATTCCCGTCACCCCGATCGAACAGAATTGTACGCTTATCTGGTGTACCGAAACGAAGAAGGCGGCGGTGATCGATCCGGGCGGCGACCTGCCGAAGATCAAGGCTGCGATCGCGCAGGCCGGGGTGACGGTCGAAAAAATCCTGCTGACCCACGGCCATATCGACCATGCGGGCGAAGCCAAACCGCTCGCCGAAGAATTGGGCGTACCGATTGAAGGGCCGCATGAAGCCGACCGTTTCTGGCTCGCGCGGCTCAGCGACGACGGCAAGGCCTATGGCATTCACGGCGTCGTCTTCGAACCCGATCGCTGGCTGGTCGAGGGCGATACGGTGACGGTCGGCAAGCTCACGCTCGACGTCTACGAAACACCGGGACACACTGAGGGTCATGTGATTTTCCACCATGCGCCCTCAAAATTCGCGCAGGTCGGCGACGTGCTGTTTCAGGGATCGGTCGGGCGATCCGACTTGCCCGGTGGCAATCACCAGACGCTCATAAAGTCGATCGTCGACAAGCTCTGGCCGCTCGGCGACGACACGACGTTCATCCCCGGCCACGGCCAGCCGAGCACCTTTGCGCACGAACGCCGCAACAACATGTTCGTCAGCGACCGCGCACTGGCGGAGTAAGGCTCGACCTATTTCCGGCCCGCAGCCGTATCGTCGCGGATCGGCTTGAACTCCGATGATGGCTTCCATTCCGGCCAGACCCGCGAATTGGCGAGCTTGCTGCCGATCGCATAGAACAGCCCGACGTCCTGCGCCGCGCCCATCAGGTTCCAGCTCGAATCATACCGGTCGCAGGTCTGGTGATAGCATTTCATATAGCCATCGAGCCACGCCTGACCCGCCGTGCGACCACCGGTGACGAGATCGGGCGCACCGCTGATCGCCATCAGCAGCAGCGTCGGCACGCCGCGCCGGGCGAGGCTGAAATGATCCGCGCGATAGAATAGCCCGCGCTCGGGCAGCGCCTCCGGCGTCACCACGCGCCCCTGCGCCTTCGCGGCGATAGCAAGATCGTCCTCAAGACTGTCCTGCCCCGCCCCGACGAGCATCACGTCCTTTGCCGGTCCCGCGGTCTGGAGGATATCAAGGGTCAGGTTCGCAACGGTCTTGTCGACCGGATAGATCGGATTGACCGCATAGGTTTCGGAGCCGAGCAGGCCACGCTCCTCCCCCGACCAGAGCGCAAAAACCAGGCTCCGATCGGCGCGCGGGCGCCTGGCGAAGGTGCGGGCAAGTTCGAGTATGCCTGCGGTGCCAAGCGCGTCGTCATTCGCGCCGGGTCGGATCGTCCGCCCCTCAGCATCGGGCGCGCCCTTGCCATAGGCATCCCAATGCGCACCGAACATGATCGTCTCACGCGGGTATTTCTTGCCCGGCAGGATCGCCAGCACGTTCCGGCTCGTCGCGCTGTCATGCGTCACTGGAATCGTCGCGGAAAAGCGCTGCTTGAGCGCGATGGGTTTGAAGCTGCTGCTACGCGCCGCCTGGCGCTGAGCGGCAAGGTCGAGACCGGAGGCGGCGAATAGTTTTTCGGCGGTGTCCCCGCGCAGCCATCCTTGCAGAAGGACGCGATAGTCATTCGCTTTGCGGACGATGTCGTAATTCTCTCCCGCGGGGGCGGTGACGGTCGCCCAGCCATAACCGGCACCGGGCGTATCGTGGACGATCAGTGCGCCGATCGCGCCGCGTCGCGCGGCCTCTTCGAATTTGTAGGTCCAGCGGCCATAATAGGTCATCCGCCGATCGCCGAACTTGCCCGCAGAATCGTCGCCCGCGCCCGCTTCGAAATCGGGATCGTTGACGAGGAAGACCGCGATCTTGCCCTTGAGGTCGACGCCCTTGAAATCGTCCCAGCCGCGTTCTGGCGCATTCACGCCATAACCGACGAAAACCATCGGTGCGTTATCGACGACCGCGCGATCGACGGGGCGAACGGTGCTGACATAGATGCCATCCCCCTGCGTCGCGGCCATGTCACCGAGCGTGATCGAGCCCTTGCCGAGTTGCGTATGGACGAGCGGCACGGGCTGGGTCCAGCCGCCATCGACGCCGCCCGGCTTCAATCCCATCGTCTTGAACTCGGCGATCAGCCAATCGATCGTCTTCGTTTCGCCGGGCGTCCCCGGCGCGCGACCGCCGAAAGCATCCGATGACAGCGTCTGCACATCCAGGGCGAGCCGCTGCGCCGAAATCGGCGACACCCGCTTTGCGATACCTGAGCGAGCGGGTGAAGTCTGGGCGGAAAGCGGCGCGGCGATCAGCGCGATAAGTGGAAGGAGGAAATATTTCATGCGGTTAACCTAGCCGTGCCGAACCCCTGCGTCGACCGGAGAGAGCGGCGTGCCCGATCGACTCGCGGACGGCATCCCGCCTTGATAGGCAAGCGCCAGCGCCCAACCGGCGAGCAATGCCATGACTGCCCAGGTCAGCAACGCCCCTCCGGCTCGCCAGGGGTTGGGCGCGGGACGATCCATGCCGAAACCATGTGCGATCCGGGCAAGCACGAATACCACGCCGACAATCCAGAGCCAGAATGACGAACCACCCGCGATCTCGATCAGGCCAAGCAGGATAAGGACGAACGGCGCATATTCGACGAAATTGGCCTGCGCGCGCATCCGTAGTGCGAGCCGTTCATTGCCAGCATCGCCGTGGAGCACCTTATCCCTGATCCGGGTCGGCACGATTCGAAAGGCGAGCCACAAATTGATGACTGCCGCCGCCGCCGCGATCGTCAGGGTTACCGGCAGGATCATCGCATCACTTCCTCATATCGACCTGTGCAGCCGATCACCTGCCACGCGTGCTGTACACTTGCAACGCGCGCCAGATCAGCTATAGGCCGCGCCTTCGCGATGCGTCCGGCCGCTTGGTGCTCCGCGCGGCTGGTGGTCCCCATCGGTTGCCGAAGCGCCGTTGCTGGCGTATCGACCCTTTTAAAGATCCAAAGCAAGGTGCCGAAATGGCCGTCCCGAAGCGAAAGACTACGCCCTCCAAGCGCGGCATGCGCCGCAGCCACGATTCGCTCAGCATCGCTGCATTCCAGGAATGCCCGAACTGCGGCGAACTCAAGCGCCCGCACGTAATGTGCGGCGCGTGCGGCCATTATAACGGTCGCGAGATCGTTTCGGTCGAGGGCTAACCCCCATCAGTATCGGATATCGCTGAGCCATGCCCGAAAACTCCACGATCGCCGTCGATGCGATGGGCGGCGACGAGGGGTTGGCGGTCATGCTGGCTGGCGTGGCGCGCGCACGGCGGCGATACGAGAGTATGCGGTTCCTGCTGGTCGGCGACCAGGCACGAATCGAGGCTGGGCTGGAACAGCATCCCAACCTGTCTCAGCATAGCGAAATCGTCCACGCCGACGGCGTCGTGGATGGCGGCGAAAAGCCGAGCCAGGCGATTCGGCGCGCTAAGACTACATCGATGGGCATCGCGATCGACCTAGTCAAAAAAGGGCGCGCGGGTGCCGCCGTGTCGGCAGGTAATACCGGTGCCTTGATGGCGATGGCCAAACTGGCATTGCGGACACTGCCGGGTATCGATCGTCCCGCGCTCGCCGCGCCGCTGCCGACGCTCGGCGACAACGACGTTATCATGCTCGATCTCGGTGCGAATACCGAATGCGATGCGCGCAACCTGATCCAGTTTGCGGTGATGGGCGCGGCCTATGCCCGTGTCGTGTTCGATCTTGAGGCGCCGCGCGTCGCATTGCTCAACATCGGCAGCGAGGATCAGAAGGGCACCGACGTCATTCGCGACGCCGCCGCCCTATTGCGCGATCAGACGCATCTGCCGATGGCATTCACCGGCTTCGTCGAGGGCGACCGGCTCGCCCGGGGCGACCACGACGTTATCGTCTGCGATGGCTTTGCGGGCAATATCGCGCTGAAGACCGCAGAAGGCACCGCCAGGTTCGTCGCTGATCTGTTGAAGCGCGCCTTTTCGAGCTCGGCGCGGTCGAAGATCGGCTTCCTGATTTCTCGCCCGGCGACGCAGCTGCTGCGCGATCACCTCGATCCCAACAATCATAATGGTGCGGTTTTCCTTGGCTTGGGCGGGATCGTCCTGAAAAGTCATGGCGGTGCCAACGAACTCGGCGTCGCGACCGCGATCGGCAATGCCGCCAAGCTCGTTCGCGCCGACTTTACCCGTCGCATCGCCGATGATCTGGCGCGTATCGATCAGGTGGCGGCATGATTCGCTCGGTCGTGACCGGCACGGGATCGGCGCTGCCCGCGCGCTGCGTTTCCAACGAAGATCTTACCAGGGACGTCGACACTACCGACGAATGGATCGTCGAGCGAACCGGGATCCGTTTCCGCCACATCGCCGGGCCTGAGGAAACGACCGCCACGCTCGCGACCGATGCGGCAAAGGCGGCGATCGCCGCAGCGGGATTGTCCGCACAGGACATCGACCTGATCGTGCTCGCGACCGCGACGCCTGACCAGACCTTCCCGGCCACCGCGACCAAGGTCCAGGCAGCGCTCGGGATCAACGATTGCGTCGCGTTCGACATCGCAGCGGTCTGTTCGGGGTTTCTCTACGCCATCCAGGTCGCCGACTCGATGCTTCGATCGGGCGTCCAGCGTCGCGCCCTGGTGATCGGTGCGGAAACCTTCAGCCGCATCCTCGACTGGGAGGATCGGACGACCTGCGTTCTGTTCGGCGACGGTGCAGGCGCAATCGTGCTTGAAGCGCAGGAAAGCGACGCCGACACGGGGCGCGGCATTCTGACGACGCGCCTCCATGCCGACGGACGTCACAACGACTTGCTCTATGTCGATGGCGGGCCGTCGACGACGGGGACCGTCGGCAAATTGCGGATGAAAGGGCGCGAGGTATTCCGCCACGCCGTCGTCAATCTTGCCGCCGTCATGGACGAATCGCTGGCCCTCGCAGGGCTTAGTGCGGACGATGTCGACTGGGTCGTGCCGCATCAGGCGAATGCGCGAATCCTCGATGCGACCGCGCGCAAACTTGGCCTCCCGTCTGAAAAGGTCGTCGTAACGGTCGACCGTCACGCGAACACCTCGGCCGCTTCGGTCCCGCTCGCCCTTGACGTCGCCGTGCGCGACGGGCGGATACGGCAGGGACAGATCGTCGTACTCGAAGCGATGGGCGGCGGATTCACCTGGGGCGCCGCCGTCGTCCGTTTTTGAGACATGGCCGCTATCGACACTTCCGATTCGATTCCAAGTGAGTTAAGTTGCCGCCGGGCATAACTAAACGACTTGGGGGCCGATGTGCTAATGACCACGACTGGCACGTTAACTCGTGCCGACCTTGCCGAAACACTGCACCATCAAATTGGTTTGTCGCGCGCCGATTCTGCGTCGATCGTCGAGCAGATTTTGCGCCACATGTGCGAATCGCTTTCGCAAGGTGACAATGTCAAGATTTCGGGCTTCGGCACCTTCGTCTTGCGCGACAAGGGTGAACGGGTCGGTCGCAATCCGAAGACGGGTGTCGAAGTGCCGATCGCACCGCGCCGTGTCCTGACGTTCCGCGCGAGCCAGATGATGCGCGAGCGCATCGTCGCTGCCGGCTGATAGTGGCGGACAGTTCTCCCAAAGCGAGCGGAGCATTCCGAACGATTGGCGAACTGTCCCGCGACACGGGGATCGCACAGCATATCCTGCGTTACTGGGAAACACGCTTCCCGGAATTGCGTCCGGTAACGCGTGCCGGCAATCGCCGTTATTACCGGCCCGCTGATGTTGCGCTGGTCCGCCGGATCGATGCGCTACTCAACACCGAAGGCTACACCGTTCGCGGCGCACAGCAATTGATCGCCAGCGAATGCGCGACGGTGCAACAGCATATGACGTCGAAGATGTCGCTCACGGCGATCCGGGACGCGTTGGCCAAGGCGCTGGCGAACGACTGACTCACCGTCCGCCGATGGTTTCTCGCCCAATACACGCTTGCACCCGTCCGCCATTCCGGGGATGGCTGGAGGCGAGAGGATTGCCATGACCGAGATGAAAACGACGCCTGGCTATCGCGGGGTGGTGCTTGCGCTGTTGCTGCTGGTCTATACGTTCAACTTCCTCGACCGGCAGATTCTCGGCATTCTCGCACAGCCGATCAAGACCGATCTGGGCCTGTCGGACACGCAATTGGGTGCGTTGGGGGGTATTGCCTTCGCGCTGCTCTATTCGACGCTCGCCATCCCGCTCGCGCTCGTTGCGGACAAGACGAGCCGCAGCTGGGTCATCACCATCTCTCTTACGATCTGGAGCGGGTTCACCGCCTTGTGCGGGATCGCGACGGGATTCTGGCACCTGTTCCTCTTTCGCCTGGGTGTCGGCATTGGCGAGGCGGGCGGGGTTGCCCCGTCCTATGCACTGATCGCGGACTATTTTCCGGTGAAAAGCCGCAGCCGCGCGCTCGCCATCTATTCGTGCGGCGTGCCGATCGGGCTGGCGTCGGGAACGTTGCTGGGTGCCTATATCGCGACGCATGTCGACTGGCGCGCGGCCTTCATCACCGTCGGGATATTGGGCGTCGTCGTCGCGCCGATCTTTCGCCTCGTCGTCAAGGAGCCGCCACGCATGGTCGCCGCCGCAGACCGGGCGCCCGTATCGGCGGTGTTCAAGATCCTCGCCAAGAAACCCAGCTTCTGGCTGATGGCGTTCGCCGCATCGATGTCGAGCCTTGCCGGCTATGGGTTCGCCTTCTGGACACCGTCGCTGCTGATCCGGTCGTTCGGGCTCAGCCTTGCCGATACCTCCTATTATTTCGGGTCGCTGCTGCTCATCGGCGGCTGTGCGGGAGTGTTCCTCGGCGGGTATATGGCCGACCGGCTTGGGCCTGGCGATCGCGGGGCCTATGCAAAGCTGCCCGCAATCGCGTGGCTCATCACCGCGCCATTGTTCATGGCGGCGTTCCTGTCCGAATCGCCGACGGTGGCGTGGTTCCTGTTCCTGATCCCCAACGCGCTCAACATCCTGTGGCTCGGGCCGGTGACGACGGCGGTCCAGAACCTCGTGCCCCCGCACATGCGCGCGACCGCCTCGGCAAGTTTCCTGCTCATCAACAATCTGATCGGGCTTGGCCTCGGGTCATGGGTGATGGGCGGAGTGTCCGACGCGATGGCACTCCGCTTCGGCGATGATTCGCTGCGTTATGCGGCCGTCGCGCTGGCAGGTTTCTATTTCGTCGCGTTCATCCTGATGACGCTCGCGATCAAGCCGTTGCGGCGCGACTGGGTCGAAGTCGCGCCGGGCGTCTAGCGCTCCCGCGTCGCGGCGAAGCGAACCTTGGGGTAACGATCGGCGACATAGCCGACCTCCCAAGCGGTCTTGGCGAGAAACACGGGATTGCCGTCGCGGTCCTTCGCCATCGCCGACTGGTTGATCGACGTGAACGCCTTGAGATCGGCGGCGTCCGCGGCCGACACCCAGCGCGCGGTGTCGAACGGCGCGTGTTCGAGCCCCGCCGCAACCTTATATTCGGCATCGAGGCGGCTGAGCAGCACCTCGAGCTGAAGCTGTCCGACGACGCCAATGATCCAGTTCGAGCCGATCTCGGGATAGAAGACCTGCGTCACCCCCTCCTCGGCCATGTCGTCCAAGGCCTTGCGCAGCTGTTTGGTCTTGGTCGGATCCTTGAGGATCACGCGGCGCAGGATTTCGGGCGCGAAATTGGGCAGGCCGGTGAAGCGCACCCCCGGTTTCTCGGCAAGCGTATCGCCGACACGCAACGTCCCGTGATTGGGGATGCCGATGATGTCGCCGGGAAACGCCTCGTCCGCCAGTTCACGATTTTGCGCGAAGAACAGGATCGGCGAATGGACCGCGATCGGTTTGCCGCTGCCCGTGGGCGTCAGCTTCATGCCGCGTTTGAAAATCCCCGAACACAGCCGCATGAACGCGATCCGGTCGCGATGGTTGGGGTCCATGTTCGCCTGAACCTTGAAGATGAAGCCGGTCACGTCGGGCTCATCGGGGCTGACCGGTGCGGGTTCGGCAGGCTGCGGGCGCGGCGGCGGCGCATAGGTCGCGAGCGCGTCGATCAGGTCGGCGACCCCGAAATCCTTTAGCGCCGAGCCGAAATAGACGGGCGTCAGGTCGCCGTTGCGATACGCCTCTACGTCGAATTCGGGATAGCCGATTTCGGCCAGCTCGATCTCTTCGGCGACGGCGGGCGATAGTGTCACCTCGCTGTCGACCTTGCCCTGGAACGTCCGGCTGTCGCCTTCGGGACGGCTGACCCGGCGGGTCTTGAGGTCGATCACGCCCTCGAACTCGCCGCCCATGCCGAGCGGCCAGCTCATCGGTGTCACATCGAGCGCGAGCATGTCCGCGATTTCGTCGAGCAGTTCGAAGACGGGCCGCCCCTCCCGATCGACCTTGTTGACGAAGGTGATGATCGGCACCGAGCGCAGGCGGCATACTTCGAACAATTTGCGCGTCTGCGGCTCGATTCCCTTGGCCGCGTCGATCACCATCACCGCCGAATCGACCGCGGTCAGCGTGCGATAGGTATCTTCGCTGAAATCCTCATGCCCCGGTGTGTCGAGCAGGTTGAAGGTGATTCCCTCCCGCTCGAACGTCATCACCGATGAGGTGACCGAGATGCCGCGCTGCTGCTCGATCTTCATCCAGTCGGACCGCGCGCGCCGGTTCGCCCCACGTGCCTTGACCTCGCCCGCCAGATGGATCGCGCCACCTGCGACGAGCAATTTTTCGGTCAGCGTCGTCTTGCCGGCGTCAGGGTGCGAAATGATCGCGAAGGTACGGCGGGGCGAGGTCATCGGCGTTGCTCCCACCGGGTCAGGGCACAGGTGAAGTTGACGAACTTTACACGGAATCGGTAAATGTTGCGGAGGCGGTTCATGATCTTCAAACGGCCTGACGGACGGCGTTGGGGTGGATGGCGTTCATATCGCCCTCACTGGCAGAAATGATCGAAGTAGGACAGGGACGGGTAACGGCCTTGCGCTCGTGCGAGCGCTCAGGCTTGCAACGTGACCCTGAGCGCGATGTGCTTCTCGCCGCCGACCGGCACGTCGAAGATGCCCGGCTTGTCGCGAATGTCGCCGGTGAACCCCTCGGGATCGGCGATGCCGTGCCAGGGTTCGATGCAGACATACTGCGCGCCCGGCTTCATCCACACGCCGAGCATCGGGGTATCGGGGAAGTCGATCCTGAGCGACGGCCCCTCTCCCGCGCCATAGACGACATGATCCGAGCGGATGTCGTTCCACACCAGCGCGTCATGCTCGAACAGATCGTCGCGCAGGTGAAGCGTCCGTCCATCGAGCGGCGAGGCGCGGGTTTCCGCCGCGATCGTGCCGTCCTTCGCGATTTCACGCAGCCGGTCGGGTTCATCGGCGGAAAAGACGATCCGGTGATCGCGCTTGTCATGGCCATAGGGCAGCGGCCAGGCGAAGGCAGGGTGAAAGCCGAAACTGGCGGGCAAGGCGCCATCGCCGGTGTTGCGTATCGTAACATCGACCGCCAGCGTCGCGCCGTCGAGCGAGAAGCTGATCTCCAGCGCGAAGGCGAAGGGATAATGGGCGCGCGTTTCGTCGCTATCGGTCAGCCGGAACGTCGCGCGCGAGGGTTCGGCGGTGAGGATTTCAAACGTCGATTGCCGCGCGAAGCCGTGCTGCGCCATCGGATAGTCGCGCCCGTCGACGCGGATGATCTCGCGATAGGGCCGCCCGACGACGGGAAACAGAATCGGCGCGTGGCCCGTCCAGTAAGCGGGATCAGCATCGGTCATCAGTTCGCGCCCGTCGGAATCCTTCAGACTCCACAATTCCGCGCCGAGCGGATTGATCGCGGCGGTCAGATCGCCCGACCCGATCCGGACGAGATCAACCACGCAGCACCGCGCCCTGTTTGCTGGCCGCAGTCAGGATTTTCTCGCGCACGGCCTTCAACTCCTCTTCGGTAAAGCTCTTCGCCCCCGGTTGCAGCACGACCTCGATCGCGACCGACTTCATACCGTCATCAACCCCCTGACCGGTGAATATGTCGAACACCCGCGCTGCGACGATGGCCTGCTTGTCCGCGCTTCGCACCGCGCGGACGAGCGTGTCGACCGCGACCCCGACGGGTAGCAGGAACGCGAAATCGCGGATCACCGACTGGAGCGCGGGCGGCGTGAACGCAGGCCGCATGAACCCCGTCGCACGTTTGGCCGGGATCGCATCGAGATAGAGTTCGACCGCCGCGACCGGCAGGTCGAGATCGAACGCCTTACGTACCCGTGGATGCAGCATCCCGAACGTCGCGAGCACAGTTTTCGGCCCCAGCCGCAGCGTGCCCGACTGGCCGGGATGCCAAGCATCGCCCGCCTCCCCCATGACTTGCAGATTATCGACCGGTGCGCCGGCGACGCCGAGCAGCGCGATCGCCTCCGCCTTCGCATCATAGGCATCGAACGCGACCGCCTTGCCCTCTCGCCAGCCGCGCGGGCGGCGATCGCCGGTGAGGACGATGCCTACCGTGGCGCGTTCATGCGATTCGCCATTCTGTCCGCGCAGATAACGGCGACCGATCTCGAACAGCCGCACCGTTTCGGCATCGCGATCGAGATTGCGCTGCACCGCGCTGAGCAGACCGGGGAGCATCGACGGCCGCATAACCTTGAGATCCTCGCTGATCGGATTGGCGAGCGTCCAATGCCCGCCACCGAATGGCGCGGCATCGTTTTGGCTGAGGAAGCTCCACGTCACCGCCTCGTCGAGGCCGCGCGCCGCCGCCGCACGACGCACGCGGCGTTCGAGCTTCTGTTCGGGCGTCGCGGTCGGACGGGCGACGCCGGGCGCGCGCGGCAAGGGGACGCTTTCGACCTTGTCGATCCCCTCGATCCGAATGACTTCCTCGACCAGATCGGCGGGGCCGTCGATGTCACGCCGCCAGGTGGGGGGCGTGACCTGCCAGTCGTCAGTGACGGTGAAGCCGAGCGATTCGAGGATCGCGCGCTGGCGTGTCGGATCGACGTCGAGGCCGCCCAGCGTTGCCGTTTTGGCCGGATCATAGGCGTAGCGGCGCGCGCCCAAGGGCGCTGCCCCTGCATGGGTCACACCGCTCGCGGTGCCGCCGCAATGGTCGAGGACGAGCCGCGTCGCGATCGACAGCCCTTCGTCGAGAAACGCAGGGTCGACGCCGCGTTCGAACCGTTGCCGCGCGTCGCTGGTCAGCATGAGCTTCTGCCCCGTCCGGGCGATGCCGTCGGGGTCGAAATAGGCGCATTCGATGAGGACGTCGGTCGTCGCCGCCGACACCCCCGACGCCGCGCCCCCCATGATCCCGCCGATGTCGTGGACATGGTCATCATCCGCGATGACGGTCATCGTGTCGTCGAGCGTATAGGCCTTGCCGTTGAGCGCCTCGACCGTCTCCCCCGCCCGCGCCTTGCGCGCGACGAGATCGCCCGACAGCGTCGCCACGTCATAGACATGAAGCGGGCGACCGAGATCGACCGAGACGAAATTGGTGATGTCGACGAGCACCGAAATCGGCTTTTGCCCGATCGCGGTCAGGCGGCGGCGCATCCATTCGGGCGATTCGCCATTGGTGACGCCCGACACGCGCTGCGCGAAAAAGGCTGGGCAGCCATCCTCGTCCTCGGTCCGCACATCGGGACCGGCCCCGTCGCCCGTCACGGGGTCTAGACTGTCCTGCCGATACACCTCG